>DKYP01000197.1:5058-11655 GCA_002499945.1 Lachnoclostridium sp. UBA7097 | reverse complement strand
ATGTCCAAAAGACTAATTGAAGTGGCATTATAACTATACTTTACTTTTGGAATTTGTATGTTATAATTATACTAATACTCGGAAAAGTAAAGCAAAAATTATATTATAAGCCATATATAAGGCAGTATGGAGGATTATTATGAGCCAGATAAGGGATATTAAACTTTCACCTTCAGGTGAGCATAAAATTGAGTGGGTACGCAGGAACTGCCCGCTTTTGCGCAGTTTAGAAGAAGAATTTTCACAGACAAAGCCATTTGCAGGAAAAAAGATAGCTCTTTCAATACACTTAGAAGCAAAGACTGCATACCTTTGTAAAGTCCTTGCAGCAGGTGGTGCTGAAATGTATATTACTGGAAGCAACCCGCTTTCAACACAAGATGATGTGGCAGCAGCGCTTGTTAGTGCAGGTTTAAATGTGTATGCATGGCATGGCGCTACAGATGAGGAATATAACGGGCATATATCAGAAACACTTTCACACAATGCCAATATAATTATTGATGATGGCGGGGACCTTGTGCATATGCTGCACACATCAAAAAGGGAACAGATACAGTATGTAATTGGCGGATGTGAGGAAACAACTACAGGCATAATAAGGCTTAAAGCAATGGCAGCAGCAGGCCAGCTTGAATTTCCAATGGTTCTTGTAAATAATGCAGACTGCAAGCATCTTTTTGATAACAGGTATGGTACAGGGCAGTCTGTATGGGATGGCATTAACAGGACTACAAACCTTATTGTTGCCGGGAAGATTGTAGTAGTTGCAGGTTATGGCTGGTGCGGCAAGGGCGTTTCAATGAGGGCAAAGGCCCTTGGGGCACGTGTTATTGTTACAGAGATTGACCCTGTTAAGGCTATAGAGGCTGTAATGGACGGGTTTGAAGTAATGCCTATGAAAGAAGCAGCAAAGCATGGTGATTTCTTTGTTACAGTTACAGGCTGTGCAGGTGTAATTGATGAAGAAGATTTTATGGAAATGAAAGAAGGGGCAGTTCTTTGCAATGCAGGGCATTTTGATGTTGAAATTGATATGAAGCGCCTGCGTGAAATAGCCATAGAAAGTGAAGAAATGCGTAACAATATTATGGGATATAAACTTCCAAATGGCGTAACAATATATATACTTGCAGAAGGGCGTCTTGTAAACCTTGCCGCAGGTGACGGGCATCCAGCCGAGATTATGGATATGAGCTTTGCAATACAGGCACTTAGTGCAAAATATCTTGTGGACCATGAGAAAGAACTTAAAGAAAAGATAATTGATGTTCCAAGGGAAGTCGACATGGAAGTTGCACGCCGCAAGCTTGGCTTCCTTGGCAAGGAAATAGATGTGCTCACACCATTCCAGGAAGAATACCTTAACAGTTCATCCCTTTAATATAAATTAAATTTAGAATGGAGAAAGCCATGGAACTTGAAAAAACTACATTACTGTCAGTTATTGTATGGATAGCGGGGCTTTTATCAGAGATAATATTCCATGATGCCCTGTCGGGAAGCATATTTGGAATAGTTTTAAGTATAATAATTGCAGCTATAGTAATTCTTGCAACATATTTTATAATAGATGGGATAAGGGCAGCGTTAAACAGTAAAAACGAAGAAGCATGGGACAAGCAGGCAAGTTATTATGAGAAAAAGTTCCAGATGATTAACAATAAGCTTGATGAGCAGATAAGGCTTGAAAAGTCTGTATATGATAAGCTTGATGATATTCTTGTAATAAGCAGGGGACAGATGGAAAAGGCAGCAGAGTCAATGTTTGCATCTTCTGGAAACGGTGAGAATAAAGCAAGTGGTGGAATTACTATTGAAGAAGCAGTAGAAGCAATTAATGCGAAAACACTTGATTCAGCGAGGATTATTGCCAAGTACCAGACAAAGAGTACAAAGGAACTTAAAGTATCCCTGGATTTGATTCTGGATGAATTGTCAGAAATAAGCACAACGGATAAAAAAGTTTAAAATTAATAACATGCCCTGGCAATTGTTTTGTAATTGCCAGGGCATAAATACCAGAAAACTAAATAAAAAAGTCCTTATTTAGTTTTTTCTGCTTTTATTACTTTTTGGAAACGTTCTATTTCGCTTGCAATTACACCACTTAAAGCAAGCATGCATATAAGGTTTGGTATTGCCATAAGTGCATTAGCTATATCTGAGAATTTCCAGGCTATTTCAAGAGTTGTAGTAGCACCAACAAAAGCAATTAAAGAGAAGAACACACGGTAAAATATATTATATTTATGTGTGCCAAAAATATATTCAAATGCTTTTTCACCATGGTACTCCCATCCAAGTATTGTAGAGAAAGCAAACAGGGTAATTCCTATACATACCAGCCATCCGCCAGTATTTCCAAGTACAGTTTCAAATGCTTTTATTGTGAGTGCTGAACCTTCTGTAAGTTTTTTGTATTCATAAGAAAAATCACTGCCAAATATGTATTCATTGCCATCTGTACTGGTCCATAAACCAGTAATTGTACCTGTTTCCCCGTTGTCATTCCTGGAAAGGGAAATTTCTTTATTGTCCTCTAAATTTTTAAGTGCAAGTTTTTCTACACCATTTTCTGAAGATAATTCCACAGAATATAAAGTTGTCTTAGTTATATCCCCGTCTTTAGAGGTTATTGAAATAGAAGAATTGCTGCCAGAAGCTTCTTCTACATAAGCATAGTTTCCTGTTGCAACTGTATCAGTAGTACCAAGCACGCCCGAACTTGCAATGCAAAGCCCTGTAATTGTGCACACAACAATAGTGTCCCAGAATGTACCAGTCATATTAATATATCCCTGGCGTACAGGGTCATTAGTAGATGCAGCGGCAGCAGTAATAGCAGCAGAACCCATGCCGGCTTCATTTGAGAATACACCACGTGCAACACCAAAACGCAGTGCCTGCATCATAGATGCAACAATACCGCCACAGAGCCCGCCGCCAACAGCCTTTACAGAAAAAGCCATTTTAAAAATCATTGCAACGCCAGAAGGGATATTGCTTATATTGCCAATTATTACAACTAAACCAGCTATTATGTAAAATACTGCCATAAGTGGCACTACTACCTGTGATATTTTAGAGATTGATTTAATACCGCCAAGTATTATTAAAAGTGCAAGAACTGTTATAACAATACCTGTAACAGTGTAAGGTATATTAAATGTAGACTGTAATGCAGTTGAAATGGAATTTGCCTGTGTAAGGTTTCCTATTCCAAAAGATGCTATAACCGCAAATAATGCAAAAAGCCATCCAAGTATAGCACCAAGTTTTTTATTTTTAAATGCTTTCTTCATTGTGTACATCGGGCCGCCTGACATTTCGCCTTTTTCGTTGGTTTCACGGTATTTGATAGCAAGCATACATTCACTAAACTTGGAAGTAAGCCCGAAAGCAGCGGAAATCCACATCCATACAAGGGCACCAGGACCACCTGATACCATAGCTGTAGCAACACCAACTATATTACCTGTGCCGATAGTGGCAGCAAGCGCTGTTGTAAGTGCCGAGAAAGGGGAAACATCACCATCACCCTTCTTCTGGCGGGCTTCTTTGCTTAAAACACTTTTAAGGGCATAAGGAAGATTCCGCCAGCATAATGCCTTTGTACGGATTGTAAGAAAGATACCTGTACCAACCAGCAAGACAAGCATAACAGGCCCCCATACAAAATCGTCAACAACATTGAGGACATTTGTAAGGTTGTCAATAAAATTATCCATAAATTACCTCTTTTCTGCGCAAGTATTATAGTTTGTGCGCATTTATTCATTTACTTTCCGTAAACTTTATCTTGTATTTTACATCATCATTAAATTAAATACAAGTTTTACAAAGCCATTTTGCATGATTTTTGTAAAATGTATATAAATGGTGTTTTATAGTGCCGCTGGTAGTGGTAATTGTGTCTGTGCAATAATTTTATATAATATATGTGTTTTATATTAGTTCTTGCTTGTTTTTTATTACTGGCAGGTTTATAATTAAAACAGTTATAAAATATTATATTACAATGGAGGAATGTAATGGATATACTTGATAATCCTGGTGATAGTAAAAATATAATTAAAGAATCTGGTCTGACCTATGACCAGAAGTTTAAACAGTTGTTTGCAAAAAAGGTTTTTATTGCACCTGTTCTTAAAAATATTATTCCAGAATATAAAGAACTTGCTTTAGAAACAATAGAAACTTTAATTAATACAAGAAGTGATGTAAATGTCAATCCACAGGTTTACAGCAATGATGATGCTGGAAAAGGTGATGAAACAGAAACACATTATGATGTTCTTGCTGACTGTGCATTGCCAGACGGTGAAACTGTATGTGCAGGCTTTTTCTTTGATTTAGAAATGCAGCGTGAAAACCAGCCAGGATACCCTGTTCCAAAACGTGGGGTTTATTATTGCTGCCGGTTAATCAGCAGGCAGGTTGAAAACCTTGGGGAAGAAGCTTACAACCAAATAAAACCTGTATATTCAGTCTGGATTTTAATAAACAATATTCCTAAATATTTGCAAAACTCAATATATAAAGCAGAACTTACAGGGCACAGCAATAAAAAGTTTATAGATGTTTCCAGGATTAATTCACAGGTTGGTTTAATACATTTGTACCTGGTGTACTTATCAGAAGATTTCCGTGTTGAAGAAAATGGTGATAATTTAATTAAGTACCTCCAGTCTGTATTTACAAAACAAGTAGACAACCCCAAATTTAATCCATATTATGAGTATTCTGGCAAAATTAAGAAGGAGGTTGATGACGTTATGACAATAAGGGAATCATTTGAGGCCCGTGGAGAGGCCCGTGGAAAGGCTTATGGTATCATAGAGGGTAAAATAGAGTTATTATTAGAGAATGATTATACTGATGTAAAGATTATTGAATTTCTTACAACTATGAAAAATAATCCTTTAACACTGGAACAGGCAAAGAAGTCCCTAAAAGAGTACCATAAGGAACATTCTGTTTAGCGGGTCTTATAAAATAATATTGATAAGCAGGCCAAGTGGAAAGTGCCATAATCTTATAGGGTTATGGTGCTTTTTTTATTGCTTTTTAGAAACTTTAATAAATGGCCAGAATTTTTATTCATAGTAGTCCAAACCGATGGTGCGAAGGTTTCTAGAATCTGCCCGCCATTGGAATATAAAAAGTTTAATGTTTTATTAAGATATATTTAATGTTAGTTTAATCTTAATTAAAAACTATTGTAAATATTTAATACCTGTTTATAATAATATCTAAGCAGTTCCAGAGTATAGACTATATGGTCTGGAATCCAGAAGGAGGGAATAAAATGGGAAAAATATTTAAAATAGTTTTGATTGCTTATTGTTTTTTAGTAGTACAAGTATTACTGGCAGGATGCAGTAAAGATAATTCTGCCAGGGATGGACAAAAAACTTATGTACCACAAAATAAGGAAACACCAGAAATAAAAGAAACAGGTAAGCCAGAAGGGACAGAAGAATTTAAAGGTGTGGAATGGACAAAAGAAGATGAAGAAAAATATGCTATATACCACGGAAGCCTTGATATATGTGCAGACCGTGATAATGGTGGTGCATATTATGTAAACTGGGGTTATGATAATTATTTATATTACTGGAAAGACGGAAAGAGAAAACTGGTACTTGATAAGTGGGTGTCACAGATATGTTATATGGATGGCATGGTTTACTGTATTTATGATAAGACAGGCAGTACATATGATTACAATATAACGCCATCATATGAAGGTATTATATGTTCAGTTAATGTAAAAACGGGTGAATTTAAAGAACTGCTGCCTGTAAAGGCAAAAGAACTGGCTGTATGTAAAGAAGGGCTTTATTACTACTGGCTTACAGGGCCAGATGCAGAGGAACAGAAAAGAGAAGGAGGTTTTTATTCATTTGGCAGCCAGGAGGTAAGTAAAATTGATGATTTCCATGAAAATGGTGTCAGCCAGGAAAGATATGGGAAGTATGCAACAATATACAGGGAAGGCGGATGCTGTCTGAAAAATCTGGAAAATGGCAGTGAACAGCCGTTTATATATGAAAATGAGAATGAAGAGGTGGCATTTATCCATATATGCGCTGGCAGATGTTATTACAGGGTATTAGATGGTGATTCAAGGAAGGGTTATGTAATAAATCTTAAAAATGGTGAGACACACAGGATAGGTTCGCCTATATCAAGCTATTATCTTGTACAGTTAAACGAAGATACAGATTTTCTGTATACAATAACGGGAGGAGGAAGTATAACAGTTTATAACCCTGTTAAAGATACATATAAGGATGTAGATATTAAAAATGCATACAGCAGTACACACCATAATTATATTATAGAGGAAATATTCTCTGATGGCAGGTATCTGTATGCCATTGCCGGGAATGGAATTGGCAGGACTGGCATAGTTGGTTTTGTAGTATTAAAACCTGACGGTGAGGAGATTTCTGAAGTCTGGTCATCACTGGAATATGACAATAAGAAAAATAAAAGGTAAAAAGCAAAAATTATAACAGGGGTGGTTAGTGTGAAAAAACCATATACGAAAGTTTTTTCACACGGCAGATTTGTGCCTGCGGCCCAAAG
>DKYP01000197.1:0-4888 GCA_002499945.1 Lachnoclostridium sp. UBA7097 | reverse complement strand
AGTTTTTTCACACGGCAGATTTGTGCCTGCGGCCCAAAGTCTGCGGGTATTGGAAAGGCATGGGTATTTTTATGGCAGGTGTATTTTATTATATAAAGGAAAAAGTCTACAAAAAAGCATTGCTTTTATTATATATAGCCAGTTGTTTTATAGTAGCAACAGGATGTTCTGGAAAAGATAATCCAGAGAATAATAAGACAGCACTTGGCGTTTCAAAGCAGGTATACAGTGGCAATAATATAAACTGTCTGGCGGCGGGGGAAGATAAAAGTGCATATATTGCAGTTATAGCAGAAGATGCCAGCAGGAAAATTATACGTATTGATGCAGATGGAAACCAGAAAGAATTTGAATTGCCAGTTATAAATGAGAACCATAATATTACAGAAATCACAGCTATGCTTTTATCAGATGGAAGTATTTATATTGCTGCAAATGCAGGTGCAAGTTATGATGACCAGCATTTAATCCTGTATAAAATGGATTTAGAAAAAGAGGAAACAGAGTGTATAGGGGAATACCAGGAATATTTTAATGTAAGAAAGCTTATGATGCCAGATAACAGGCTTTTTATGCTTGTACAGGATAAAAGCAGGAAAGATAAAAAACCAGTCCTTAGTAATCCTGATGAGATATTTGAATATGGCGGTGAAGTGCTTGTATCACAGGATGGCAAGGTGTTATTTGATGATTTTCCTGTTGCCTGCGATATTACAGATAACAATGAAATTATAATGTATGCCCATTCAGATAACGGTGGTTTTTATTTTACAAATTTAACTGTGGAAAACGGAAATGTAATAAAGAAAAGTGAACCAGTATTTAAGGATTTAAAACAGCTTATGTCACTTACAACAACAGGCGGGCAGAATATAATTTATACATCAAGGATTGCGGATGTACAGGGGCTGGCTGGAATTAACCTTTCTAATAATGCAGTTTCTGAAATACAGCCTGATAAAGGCGTTATAATATACCAAGGTGATATATGTTACAGTGGCGGTATGGTATTTTATATTACAGAAGAAGGCATAAACTGTTTTAATAATGATGAATGTAAAAAAGATAATAAAGTAATACGTGTAATAGAGTCAGAAAATATTGGATTTTTAAATGCACCATATGGCTGTGGCTACCAGATGGATATAGAGCAGTTAAATAATGATGAAATGTCACTACGTGTATTGTCGCAGGATTCAGATTATGATATATGCTTTATGCAGTCAGGTGACCCGTTTGGATACCAGGTAAAGGAGAAAGGGAGTTTTTACCCACTTACGGAAATCAAGGGTGTAAAGGAATACCTGGATTTATGTTTTCCGTATCTTAAAGAGGCAGCTATTGGTGGAGATGGGGAAATATGGATGCTGCCTGTGGCAGTAACAGCGGATTATATGGTGTATGATGGGCAGATGCTTAAAGATGCAGGGCTTGATATAAATAATATAAAAGGGCTTGATGGTTTTATATCTGAATTAAAGAAGTTTCCAGAAGATAAAAAAGAGTATGTAAATATGCCTTTTTCTGTAATGGAGAATATACTGCTGCGTGATTATGCCAGCAGGAATGAAAACTTTGATACAGAAGAGTTTAAAAAGCTTTCAGATGCACTATTACAGATATCAGATGATACACTGTTTACATGGCATAATGCAGCAGCTGAAGGATTAACTATGCATAAACAGGAGAAATTTTTGTGCAGCCTGGAACGTGGAGGGCATTTTATGGAGTCATTACTTACAAATCCATATGTAAATGTACGCAGGGTTTATGGGACAAATGAAGAGAGCCCTCTTTCTGTAGAATGTTATTTTGTATGTATAAATGCTGCTACAGATAATATTCCTGCTTCCGTATCTTATATTGAAACGCTTTGCAGTTACCTTATGCAGAAAAAGGACACTATGATGCTTACAGATAGAAGCAAATATACAGATACAGAAATAGTATCAGGGTTATATAATTTACATGCTGGCGGGAAAATAGTATTTGCAGTACCAGAGGAATTATATATGGAGGAGTGGGAGGGATATAAAAAAGGCAGGATAGATTTCAAGCAGATGGTGGCAGAAGCTGGCAGGAAGGTTAAAATGTATAAGGGGGAGTAGTAAGCATGAGGAACAGATGGAACAGAAAATGTATTATATGTATGCTGCCCGGCATACTTGGCACTCTTGTGTTTTTTGTAATTCCTTACATACGTATGCTTTATTACTCAGTAATAGATAACCAGTACAGAAGAAATTTTACAGGCCTGTCCAATTATATTAAAACAATAAAAAACAGTTATTTTATACTTGCATTGAAAAACAGCCTTCTTCTTATACTGGCTGGTGTTACAGTCCTTGTAATTTTTTCTGTAGTGCTTTCGCTTTTCTTATATTTTGGAAATATAAATGGCAGAAGTGCATTTATACTGCCTATGCTGCTTCCAACAGCAGCAATATCTGTTATATGGAGGGAAATATTTAAAGATGCAGTTACAGCACTTCCTGTTTACCTGCTTTTCTGGTGGAAAAATACGGGGATATGCATAATACTTCTTACAGCTTCATTTGCTGCTATGGATAAGGAAGTATTTGAGGCTGCTGCCGTTGATGGTGTGGGAAGCATTAGAAAACATATTTATATAACAATTCCAATGAATATACCTGTTATTATTTTTACAACACTTCTTTCAATAGTAAACAGTTTCAGGATATTTAAAGAGAGCTGCCTTTTTTATAGCAGTAACTACCCGCCAGATTGTAGTTATACATTACAATATTATATGAATAACCACTTTTACAAGCTGGATTACCAAGTGCTTTCATCAGCGGCAGTCTTGTTATCGGTATTTATAATATTAATTATTATTTTCTGCTTTAAACTGCAAAAGAAATACCAGTTTTAATATTTATTTTTGGGATTAAAGGGGACAGGGCATGGCATGTAAAAAAGAAAAATTATATTATAAAACAAGCAAATTATCTTTTATATTTATAAAAGGCATAATAAATGTAATTGCAATTATATTTATACTGCCAGTTTTGCTAACAGTAATAAAATCAGCAGGACATTACAGGGAACTTTTATTTGACTGCTTTATTTTCTATCCAATGTTCTGGAACAGTTTGTTTTATGCCACAGTAATTACAATAATCCAGATGGCAGTAATAATACCATGTGCATTTGGTTTAAGTAATGGGAAGTTCCGTGGCAGGAAGTTTATATTTTTTATCTATGTAATATTAATGATGATGCCTTTCCAGGTTACAATGCTGCCAAATTATATAGGACTCAGGGAACTTGGAATTTTAAATACAAGAACTGGGATAATACTTCCTATGGTATTTTCTCCATTTGGGCTTGTAGTAATGCACCAGTATATGAAGAAAATTAATACTTCAGTAATTGAGGCTGTAAGGCTTGAAACAAATTCGGTTATAACAGTTATTTGGAAAGGTGTAGTCCCACAGGTTAAAACATGTATTATGGCAGTTTTTCTCTTTACATTTGCAGAATGTTACAATATGCTTGAACAGCCAATGTTGTTTTTAAAGGAGGACAATTTAAAAACATTGCCAGTATTTATCAGCCAGGCGGATAAGTATGAGGGAGGCGTTTTGTTTCCTGCTGCCGTAATATATATGATACCAGTATTTTTATTATATTTATCTTTAGGAAAAAATTTGGAGGGCAGGACTGGTGCAGGAAATTTATAATACTACCAGGAAAAAACAAGAAAAATTAAGTATACCACCAGTAATTATTTATGTTATAACCATTCTGTTTTTTGGGACAATGGCATTTCTTACATTTAAAGCAAGGGATATACATGAAAAAGGGCTTCCCCATGTAAAGCACCAGAAGCTTGGAATTATACCAAAAGATGCTATACATAATAACCAAGTTTTTATTATAAAAACAATGGTAAAAAATGGTGAAGAAAGAACTTTTGCAGAAGCAAGGGTAATAAAGACTGGTGAAGAAACAAAAGAAGGGTATAAGATTGCCAGCGGAACAGATATGTGGGACAGTATAATAACTTTTAGTGACAGGGAATTAAAAGACGGGGCAGAAGTAGTTATTATAAAATAATAATGCAATTGTTACTTCTTTTTACTTCATTTTTGTCCCATGTTTAGTGAAACAAAAATGAAGTTTTTTTAAATATTATAGTTATCTATGTCTTGCATAAGGTATTTTTTAAAACGTTCATAGCCCCCGTTCAGGCTTATTACAGGATATCCAAGCCGTGCAAGGTCTCTTGCTGCCAGAAGGCTTATATTTCCCCTTTCGCAGTATAGTATAATCCATTCAGCTTTTTTATTATAAGACATTACCAGGCTGCCAATGTTTTTTTCCAGCTTTTCCCAGTCAGCCCATATTGCTCCTGGTATATGTCCATGTCTGTAATCCTCTTCACTTCGTAAATCTATTAATATAGTATTATAATTATCCAGATAGTATTTTAAATCTCCAGGTGAAATGATTTTCAGGGTCATAGGCGTTCTCCTGGCAAAGGGTATTACTATATTTTATGCATATACATAAAAAATGACAGTGGCAGTACCTTGGGTACTGCCACTATAATAAAATTATTAATGGAATTTTAATAATTTATTATGAAAGGTTGTACAAAATTACATTTTGTGCAGAAGCTTATCTGCCCTGGTTTGAAGCGTCCTGGCTGCTGTTAGAGCTTTTGTTGCTTCCACTTGTGTTATTAGCATTCTTGCCACAGTTATTGGCATTGCTTGATTTGTTAGAGCTTGTGCTGTTACCAGATGTGCTTGAATAATTCTGGCTTGTGTTCTGGCTGCTTGTGTTAGAGCTGTTTGAAGAATTGCTGTTTGAGTAATTTGAATTTTTAGACATAATAACCTCTTTTCTGTGCTTTGCACAA
>DKYP01000171.1 GCA_002499945.1 Lachnoclostridium sp. UBA7097 | reverse complement strand
TTTAGACAATGGGTAGTTCACAATGGCACATATTATATTGAAGCAGGTTTTGCAGACCTATGGGGATGTTCCAAAGAACCGGCAATTTACATTAATAAGGATAAAGGGGATGAAATGCTGGTTTCAGAAGCATTTAATGTAGCAGAAGGAGTACCAGCCAGCGCAACATTTAATGTTACAGATGGTGAACTGTCCTTAAATTTAAGGGGGACTGGAGCAAATAACCTTGCAATTAATCTGACATATATACTTATAAAGAAAGCAGATGCTGCCTCAATGATAAAGACAGATTATGATGCACTTGATATTAAGGTACAGGTATCTTCTGATATTACACTCCCTGTAACCGGGGAAAAGGGCGGCAGCAGCATTGAATGGACATCATCAAACCCTGATGTAATCAGTACAGATGGCAAGGTGGCAGTACCAGAAGCTGGTGCAGCAGATGTATCTGTAACACTTACAGCAGTTTTAACAAATGGCTCTGAAAAAATGGAAAAGAAATTTGAGGTAACAGTTATGGCAAAAAGTGATTTTACAGGGATTTCAGATTTTAATATGGACGAAGTACAAGTAACAGATGCTTATTATGTTAATTCACTGGAGAAAGAAACCAGATACCTGTTATCCCTTGATACAGACAGGCTGCTTGCAGGTTTCAGGGAAACAGCAGGATATATAGCAGGAATGCCGGAAGATGATATAAAAAAGTATATGAATAATGCAGAACGTTATGGCGGCGGCTGGGAGAATGCGCTTATAGGCGGGCATACACTCGGGCACTGGCTTACGGCAATGGCACAGGCATATGCTAATAAAGGCACGGATGAAAGTGTGCGTGCAGAGGTCAAAAAGACACTTGACAGCGTAATTGATGCACTTGCGGACTGCCAGGCAAAGACAAATGGCACAGAATATGAAGGCTATTTATTTGGTGCAACACTTCCAAGCAAAACAGACCTTGACATACAGTTTGACAATGTAGAAAAAGGGCTTGCAAATATTTCCACACAGGCATGGGTTCCATGGTATACAATGCACAAAATAGTTGCAGGGCTTGTAAGCACCTATGAACTTACAGGCAGTGAAACAGCATATAATACAGCTAAAAAGCTTGGTGACTGGATTTACAACAGGGTTATAAAATGGGATGATTCTACACAGAGAACCGTGCTTGGCATTGAATACGGCGGCATGAATGACTGCCTATATGATTTATATGAAGCAGTTGCTGCAAAAGAGGGCAAAGAAGCAGCTGCAAAGTATGCAGATGCTGCACATAAATTTGATGAAGAAACCCTTTATAATAAAGTATATAAAGGAACACCAAATGCACTTGACAATACACATGCCAATACAACTATTCCAAAGTTTTTAGGCGCGTTAAACAGATATGAAACACTTGGTGATGAAACATACCTTGAGTATGCAGAAAGCTTCTGGGATTATGTTGTAAATAACCACAGTTATATTACTGGCGGCAACAGTGAATGGGAGCATTTCGGTGCGGACAATGTACTTGATGCAGAAAGAACAAACTGCAACTGTGAAACCTGCAATACCTACAATATGCTTAAGCTTTCACGCAGGCTGTTTATGGTTACAAGCAAGCCAAAGTATACTAATTTCTATGAGAATACATTAATTAATGCAATTATGCCATCACAGAACCCTGAAACTGGCATGAGCATGTATTTCCAGCCAATGGCAAGCGGATACCATAAAGTATTTGGCACACCAGAGGGAAATTTCTGGTGCTGTACAGGTTCAGGGATGGAGAATTTCACAAAGCTTGATGACAGCATTTACTACCAGAAGGATAATAACCTTGTAATAGCACAGTACCTTGCTTCTGAAGCCAGCTTTAAGGCAGGGAATATGAAAGTAACGCAGGAAGGGGACTTTTCACAGTCAGACACATTTACAATTACAGTAAATGCACTTGGAGAGGGTGAAGTAAACGGCGGGTTAAGGTTACGCCTCCCGGACTGGCTTGCAGGTGATGCAGAAATAACAGTTGATGGTGAGGTTTACCAATATGCAGTTAAAGAGGAGTATGCAGTAATTCCTTCTGGCAAGGTTAAAGACGGTACAAAAATTACAATTAAACTTCCTATGGAAGTAAGGGCTTATAACCTTCCTGATAATGAAAATGCCTATGCATTTAAATATGGCCCGTATGTACTTAGTGCAAAGCTTGGCACAGACAGACAGGCACAGGGCACAACAGGTGTAAATGTTTCTATTTCAACAACAAAGGCTATAAATAATGACAAGGTTTCCATTAAATCCGCAGACAGCGTTGCACAGTATATGGAAGATATTAACAAAAATATGGTTAAAGCTGATGGAAAGCTTGAATTTACACTGTCAGGCACTAATAACAAATATACATTTGTACCGCATTACAGCCAGTACAAAGAAAGCTATGCAATATACTGGACATTTACAGTAGATGAAGATGCAAGGGATGCAGGAGCAGTCCTTGAAGATAAAGGCAGGGCAAGGACAGAGGCAGCAGTGGTTGAAGCAGCAAGGCCAGGTTACGGGCAGGATGAACTTGGATTTGTAGAAAACGGTGCAGGCTCAACAGGAAGCACAAGCCCGTGTTACCGTTTTGCCAATGCCGGCGGTTCATTTAAATATGACATTAAAGTAACAGACAATGGTGATAACTACCTTGTATTAACATTTGCCAAAGAAGAAGACGGTAAAACAATTAAGGTTTCATCAGGGAACACAGTATTATTTGAAGGTACACTTGACAGCAAATCAGATAACGCAGTACAGGTAAATCTTGCAGCTTCAGATACAAGTGATTACTACCAGACAAGAATTTTAATACTAGAAAGTGTTATAGCTGCCAACAAATCAGATACACGCCTTGCAGGTACAGAAACAGAAAAAGCAGAAAACGGCTACGCATTTATACCAGTTACATTTGAAAGTGCAAAAAGTGGTGAAGCTTCTGCAAAGATTTGCTTAATGAATTATGTAATGAAAGCCTATGCTAAAGATAATTCACTTGTAAATATAACATCTTCTACAGGAAATGTTACAAAAGACGGTGATAATTATACAATTAATTTCTCATATAAAGATACACCAAAGGCAAAATTTGAAATAGCAGACAACAGGGGCTATATAACAATAGATGGCAATGCCATTGATGAAACAACAGAGAAAAACCTTAAAGTAAGTGGCAAGGTTACAACATATAATATAAAAGTGTATGCAGAGGACTTTGAAAGCTTTAAAGAATATACAGTTAAGGCCATTACAGACTTTGCAGGGATTGATGCCCAGTTAAAACCATCACTTGCAGGCGGATACTCATTTGAAGGGAAGACAGACGGGGCAGTGGCAGTAACAAAAGCATTTACACCTGTAGAAGCAGCTAACCCGGAGTACACATATACAGAAGGCATAAACGGCAAGGCAATAAAACTTACAGGCAGTTACGGGCTTAAGCTTGGCAGTGCAGAAAAGCTTGGTGAAAGTTATACAATAAGCTGGTGGATGAAACCAGACAGCATTGGGAGCGCAGTTGACCCTACATTTGCAGCAGGAACATTCAGCCCTGAATACTGGCTTAATGCAACATTTGATGCCAAAATCTGGTCTAACCACGGCGGCTATATCGAAACTAAAGCAGCAAATGTTTACCAGGCAGAGAACTGGCAGCATGTAGCAATAGTAGTAGATGGCGCAGCTGCCGGAAGTTCTGATGGTACAGTAACAGGTACATTATATGTAAACGGTGAAGCAGTATCAACAGGTGATGTTGCAAAAGGGATAATGACAAATGCCGGTTCAAACCTTTACTTTGGTGTAAATGCCTGGGATGCATACTTTACAGGCGCAGTTGATGAATTAATGTTATTTAACAGGGCACTTGCAGAAGAAGAAGTAAAGGCACTAAATGCAGGCATAGGTGTAGAATTTGTATCAGGCGGAAGCGGGATAGATAACGGAAATAATGGAAGTGGCAAAGAAGATAACAGTAACGTAAGCCAGAAAGGCAGTGTGAAAATAAGTGTACAGGGCACAGCATATGGCACAAAATCAAGAACTGTAAAAACAGGAACCAAATTAAAACTTGGTGCAGATACAGGTGTTACATGGAAATCATCAGACAAAAAAATTGCAACTGTTTCAGGCAAAGGCGTTGTTAAAGTAAAGAAAAAGGCGGGTACAGTAAAAATAACTGCCACTTCAAAGAAAGGTAATAAGAAAAAAGCAGAATTTACTTTAAATGTAGTAAAGAAAGCAAAAGCAAACCAGGTACTTAAACTGGATAAGACAAAATATACACTGGATAAAAAAGGAGAAAAAGTACAGATTAAGGTGAAATCACTTACAAAGAATACTACAGACCTGTTAAAATATAAAGTAACAGCAGGTACGGCTAATGTAAAAGCTGATAATTATGGTGTAATTACTGCAAAGGCAAAACCTGGCAAAAATGCAAAGAAAGCACAGGTAAAAGTGACTTGTGGAAAGGCAAGTGTAGTAGTAAATATTACCATTAAGGCAAAATAATTGTAAAGTACAGGCAGCGCCACCTGTCAGGGGGTGCTGCCTGTACGAGGTTTTATAAACTTCTTTGTATAATCCTTGTTTCATAGCCTTTGCTAAATATTAATTTATTGGCTGCCATGACTTTATCATAATCATCATAGACACCATGGTATACACCGTAATAGCTGTTGGTATTTGGAACTATTATGCTGTCAATACCGTCCGCCTGCAAGCTTCTTGCAAGATTCCTGGCATTGTCATAATGCCTGAACAAACCGATTTCAACCCAGTAACCACTGGTTTCATTTCCAGTAACATCTGCACCGCTTACTGTTTCAATTATGCCATTAGCGATTGCCTGTGCCACTTCTGGGAATTTTAAATCAAATATATTATTATCAGCCTCTGTATTTATAAAACCTGCTTCAACAAGGGCTGCCGGCATTTTAGTACGCCTTAAAACTGCCAGGTTCTTCCGTTCTTCAACCCCAATATTTTTAAAACCAGTTTTAGCAAGTTCCCTGTTTATATTTTCTGCAAAAACAGCAGGAATGCCACTGTTATCATAAACAAGGGTCTGTACACCTGAATACATATCAGGTGATGTACTTGAATTTCTGTGGATTGAAATAAAATAATCTGCATCACTTTCATTAGCAATACGTGCCTTTTGTGAAGGGCTCTGGTAAACATCTGTAGTCCTTGTGTATAAGACATCAACCCCCCTGTTCTCTAAAATATTCCCAACGGCAAGGGTAAGGTTTAATGTGTCATCCTTTTCCCTTCTTCCATTAAATGAAGCACCATTGTCATATCCTCCGTGGCCTGCATCAAGCATAACTGTTGCCATATAACCCCTCCAGTTATATTATTAATGTATATTATATGATGGAAAGGTAAATTGGTGATTAATAAATGTAAAAAAGAATGGCCTGGTTTTATGCGTCTATTGCGTGGTCACCCCGCCACCTATTGCCATATTTCTTGTAATTTGTTATGATTGTATTGTAATAACCGGATATGGTAATTAGACGGGCTGTATATAGGAGAAGATTATGTGGACATTGATTTTTGGTTCAATTTTTTTAGGAACTATTCTTGGAATTATATATCTGTCATGCAGGTTTGCAAAGTTTGCTGTAATACGCAGGGCGGCAAAGGAAAGAAAGGTTATTTGTTTTGCAGCGGGTTTTATACTGGTTATGTTAATTCTTGCTGGCATATGGGTAACGCTTGGCTCTATTAATGCCATGGTCTGTATTATACACCTTATGGTAATATGGATGGTTTGTGATTTGATTAGCATGATTGTGGAAAAAAGGCGCAAAAAGAAATTTGGAAGATATTATGCCGGGGCATTTGCAATAGTAACAACAGTTATATACCTTGCGTGCGGATGGTATCTGGCGCATAATGTATGGAGTACAAAATATACACTGGAAACAGATAAGCAGGTTGGCAGCCTGCGTATTGTACAGTTTGCAGACTCGCATGTGGGGTCAACGTTTGACGGGGAAGGGTTTGCAGAAAAGTTAAAGGACATACAGGCAGAAAATCCCGATATTGTTGTGGTGACGGGTGATTATATTGATGATGATACTACAAAGGAAGATATGGTGGAATCATGCAGGGCGCTTGGTGCATTAAAAACAACATATGGTGTTTATTATGTATTTGGAAACCACGATAAGGGATATTATGGAGCGGAGTACCGGGGGTACAGCGGGGATGACATGGTACATGAACTGGAGAAAAATAATGTAAAAGTGTTGCAGGATGAAAATGTATTACTTGATAACCGTTTTTACCTTATTGGAAGAAAGGACCGTTCAGAAGAGATGACAGCAAGTTCAAGGGCATCAATGGAAGAACTTGTGGATGGCATTGGCAGTGATAAATACATAATTGTACTTGACCACCAGCCGCATGATTATGATGCACAGGAGGCTGCTGGTGTTGACCTTGTATTATCAGGACATACTCATGGCGGGCAGTTATTCCCAGTAAATTATCTGGGTGAACTGACAGGGACAGATGATAAAAGATATGGGCTTGAGAAACGTGGGAATACAAATTTTATTGTAACTTCCGGCATTTCAGACTGGGCAATTAAGTTTAAAACAGGCTGTAAATCTGAATATGTGGTAGTTGATATACAGGGAAAGTAAAAAAGCTTTCATTAGCAGAACTTATGGATTTTATTAAAAAGGAGAGCGGAGAATTTATGCATATGGCAGATGCACTTTTAAGCCCGGCTGTGGCAGGTACAATGTATGCCTGTTCTTCAATAGCAGCAGGGTATTCTGTTAAAAAGATACGTAAAGAGGATAATGATAAAAAAATTCCTGTAATGGGGGTAATGGGTGCTTTTGTTTTTGCTGCCCAGATGATTAATTTTACAATACCTGGTACAGGCTCTTCCGGGCATTTATGTGGGGGAATGCTTCTGTCAGCGGTTTTAGGACCAGAAGCAGGATTTATTACAATGATTGGGGTTTTACTTGTACAGGGCTTTTTATTTGCAGACGGCGGGCTTCTTGCACTTGGGGCAAATATCTGGAATATGGCGTTTTATGGCTGTTTTATTGGCGGAATGGTAATATGGCGGCATATAACAGGTAAAAATATGTCACGAAAAAGGATTATTGTGGCATCTATGGCAGGGAGTATTATTTCACTCCAGCTTGGGGCTTTTTCTGTAACGCTTGAAACACTGGCATCAGGGGTTACCAAACTTCCATTTGCCGTGTTCCTTGCTGCCATGCAGCCTGTACACCTTGCTATTGGGTGTGTTGAAGGGGCGGTAACAGCAGCTGTACTTGTATTTATATATGAAACAAGGCCGGAACTTTTATGGAATTATAAAGGAAATGGCATAAAGGAAAACCGTTTATCATACAAACAAGTTGTAATTGTATTTGCAGCAGCGGCGGCAGTAACAGGCGGGCTTCTGTCACTTATGGCGTCTTCTGCTCCTGACGGGCTTGAATGGTCTATAGGGAAAGTAGCAGGGACAACAGAGCTTGAAGCAGAAGGAAGCATTTATTCACTGGCAGAAGGCATACAGTCATTTACATCGCTTTTGCCAGATTATTCACTGAAGAACGGCAGTTCTTCCGCAGGCACAGCATTTTCCGGGATACTTGGAGGCATTGCAGTTATTGCAGTATGTGCCATAGCCTGTTATATTATAAAGTATTTCCGTAAAAAGGCGTTAAAGGGACAGGAAAATGAATAAGGCCAGACAGGCGGCAAAGGATATACATATATCAGATAATGCAGGAAGCGGCAGTTCTGCAAAGGGCGGGATACATCCGCTTGCACGTCTTATTGTTACTTTTATATATATAATACTTGTTGTTTCATTTCCAAGCTATGACCTGGCAGGGCTTGCCGGGATGTTTATATACCTGCTGGTAAATGGCATATGGTACGGGATATCTGCCAAGCCAGTGTTAAAACGTGCCTGGCCGGTATTTTTAGTTGCTATTTTAGCAGGAAGCGCAGGGCTTGTAACAGACAGGGAAGTGTATATAACATACAGTGGCATTACAATAACTTACGGGATGCTTGGGATGGTTACATTGGTACTTAAAGGGATGTTTTGTATAACTGCTTCTTATATTTTATCAGTAACCGCAAGTGCTGCACAAATCTGCCATGCACTCCGCCTTATACATGTACCAGAAGAAATTATAATGGTTATCCTGCTTATGCACCGTTATCTTATTGTATTAATTAAAGAAGTGGAACGTATGCAGCAGGCATATAAGTTAAGGGCACCAGGCAGGAAGGGGATACAGTTTAAAAACTGGGGCTCTTTTGCTGGTTTACTGCTTCTAAGAAGCATGGACAGGGCAGAAGAGGTATATGAAAGCATGAAACTCCGTGGATTCCATGGAAGCCTTAAGTACCCTTTATTAAAAAGTGGTAAAAGGGCAAGTATTCTCTATGTGTTTTTATGGGGGATATTTTTGTTTATATTCCGGTTTTTCCCAGTATTCCAGATTGCAGGAAGCTTATTATAAAAATATAAGGGTGGCAGCATGGGGGATTATTATGGCAGCAGATATTGAATTTAAGAATGTTACATTTTCTTATGATAAAGGAAAGAATGTATTGCATGATATATGTTTTTCAATAGAACATGGTGTTTCAACAGGGCTTATAGGGGCAAATGGTGCAGGAAAGTCTACAATTTTAAAGCTGGTAACAGGCTTGGTTACGGGATACCAGGGGACAGCCAGTGTACAAGGAAGTATTGTTAATAAAGATAATATGGCAGATATACGCAGAAAGGCAGGATATGTATTCCAGGATGCAGACAGCCAGCTTTTTATGTCTACTGTCTATGAGGATGTGGCTTTCGGGCCAGCCAATTATGGATGTACAGAAGAAGAAACAGAGCAGAGGGTAATGGAGGCGCTGCGTAAAGTAAATATGGAGAAATTAAAAGACAGGCAGATATACCGTATGTCAGGCGGGGAAAAGAAACTTGCATCCATTGCTACAATCCTGTCTATGAAACCAGAAATTATTTTACTGGATGAACCGTCTGTTGCACTTGACCCCGGAAACAGGAAAAACCTTATACAGATTTTAAATGGCATGCCTGAAACAAAGGTTATTGCAAGCCATGACCTTGATTTGGTTTTAGATACCTGTGAAAAGACAATTCTCCTTGCAGGCGGCAGGATAATAAAGTATGGGGATACAAAGGAACTTTTGCAGGATAAAGAACTGCTTGAGGCATACGGGCTTTTGCTTCCCCTTTGCCTTCAGGGAAGCAGGATATAGGCAGGAGGTGTAAGATAAGAATGGAAGCCAGGGAAATCCTTAACCAGGTAAAAAATGGCGGAATTTCTGTTGAAGATGCAGAAAAGTATTTTAAAAAACAGCCATTTGAGGAAATGGGATATGCAAAACTTGATTCCCACAGGGAAATACGTTCGGGTTTTCCTGAAGTAGTATTTTGCAGTGGGAAACCAGATGAATATTTAAAGTCCATTTACCAGAAATTATATGAATTAAACGGTGAAGTTTTTGGGACAAGGGCTTCATTGCACCAGTACAAGCTGGTAAGTGAAGTCCTGCCAGATGTTATCTATGATGAAATCCCACATATACTGAAACTTGAATTAAAAGATAAGAAACATAATGGTAAAATTGCTGTATGCAGCGCAGGGACAGCAGACATCCCGGTAGCAGAGGAGGCAGCACAGACAGCGGAGTATTTTGGTGCAGAAGTGGAACGTGTATATGATGTGGGTGTAAGCGGAATACACAGGCTTTTTGCAAAGATTGATATATTGCAGGAGGCAAACTGTGTGGTGGCAGTGGCAGGAATGGAAGGGGCACTTGCAAGTGTTATCGGCGGGCTTGTAAGCAGGCCTGTAATAGCAGTACCAACATCAGTTGGATACGGGGCAAGCTTTAACGGGCTGTCAGCACTTCTTACAATGGTAAATTCCTGTGCTAACGGTGTAGCAGTAGTAAATATTGATAATGGTTACGGGGCTGGTTATATTGCAGCACAGATTAACAGGTTAGCTTTATAAAGGGGAGGAATGTAATGGGACAGACTTTATATTTAGAATGTAATTCTGGAATTAGTGGTGATATGGTGGCAGCGGCGCTTTTAGACCTGGGTGCAGATGTGAAAGTGTTAAAAAAGGCGCTTTACAGCCTGCCTTTATCTGGTTTTGTGATAGAAACTGGCAGGGTAAAAAAGGCAGGGCTTGATGTATATGATTTTAATGTAAAACTGGACGCCGGGCATGAGAACCATGACCACGATATGGAATACCTGCATGGACATGGACACCATGATGAAGAACACCACCACCATGAGGGACACCACCACCATGAAGGGCACAGCCACCGTGGGATGCCAGAGATACAAGGGATTATAAATGGTGCAGATATAAGCGGAAGGGCAAAGGAAACAGCATTGCGTATATTTGGTATCCTTGCCCATGCAGAAGCAAAAGCCCACGGGACAGATATTAATGATGTACATTTTCATGAAGTTGGGGCAGTGGATTCTATTGTAGATATTGTGGCAGCAGCAGTATGCCTTGACAACCTGGATATAACAGATGTAATTGTGCCCTGCCTTTGTGAAGGCAGCGGTACAGTAAGATGCCAGCATGGTGTACTGCCAGTCCCTGTCCCTGCGGTATTAAATATTGTACAGATGCATAATATACCATTGCAGCTTACGGGCGTACAGGGGGAACTGGTAACACCAACAGGGGCGGCAATTGCAGCAGCAGTAAGGACAAAAGAGGCACTTCCAGCGCAGTTTCTGGTTAAAAAGAGCGGCATGGGCGGTGGAAAAAGGAATTATGAACGTCCAAGTATCTTACGGGCAATGATTATACAGGAAGAAACAACACATAAGGAAGAGGGCATCTATAAACTTGAAACCAATATAGATGACTGTACAGGGGAGATGCTTGGATATGTAATGGAACGCCTTTTTGAAAATGGTGCAGCAGATGTACATTATACGCCAGTATTTATGAAAAAGAACCGTCCAGCTTATATTTTATCTGTTCTATGTAAAGAAGAATATGTAAGCAGGATTGAAGGGGTTATTTTCAGAGAAACAACTACTATTGGCATACGGAAAGCCAGAATGGAAAGGACAGTCCTTAAAAGGGAAACAGAAACCATAAAACTGCCATGTGGCAGCATAAATGTAAAAAAGTGCATATTGCCAGATGGCGGAGTACGCAGATACCCGGAATATGAAACAGCAGCTGCCATTGCAAAGGAAAAAAACATGGCTTTAAAAGATGTTATGGATATTTACTATAAATATATGGAGGAAACCGGGCATGGCAGGAATTAGCGGCATAACAGGGGATGCTGGCAGCAAGCTGGCGGTGCTGGAAGAATACCTGGGCTCACTTAAAAAAGCAGCAGTTGCATTTTCAGGTGGTGTGGATTCAGCATTTCTGTTAAAAGTGGCACATAACATCCTTGGCAGTAATGTAATAGCTGTTACGGCTAAACCATACTCTTTTCCAGAAAGGGAATTAGAAGAAACAAAGGCATTCTGCAAAGAAACGGGGATACAGCATTTTATCTGCAAAGTGGATGAACTTGGAATTGATGGCTTTAGCAAAAACCCGCCAGACAGGTGTTATCTGTGTAAAAAGGAATTATTTGGAAAGATTAAGGAAATAGCACAGGAACATGGTATTTTAAATGTCGCAGAAGGTTCAAATATGGATGACTGTGGTGATTACCGCCCAGGAATGGCAGCAATACATGAACTTGGCATTAAAAGCCCCTTGCAAAAAGCCGGGCTTTACAAAACAGAAATACGTAAGCTTTCAAAAGATATGGGGCTTAAAACATGGGAAAAACCATCATTTGCCTGTCTTGCATCACGTTTTGCATATGGTGAACATATTACAAAAGAAAAACTGGCAATGGTGGATAAGGCAGAGCAGCTTTTATTTGACAAAGGATTCAGGCAGGCAAGGGTGCGTATACATGGCAGGATGGCAAGGATTGAGGTGCTTCCAGATGAAATTGAAAAGCTTGCCAGAAAGGATATAAGGGAAGAAATAGTATTAAAGTTAAAATCTTATGGATTTACTTATATAAGCATGGATTTAGAAGGCTACCGTACAGGCAGCATGAATGAAGTGTTATAGTATGGAGGGGTAAAATGAAATACAGGGAAATAAAAAGATGTAATAATTTAAAGGTAAGTGAAATTGCCCTTGGCTGTGAAGGGTTTATTGGAAAGGACAGGAAAAAATTTACAGAAATGTTTGGCAGGGCACTGGAACTTGGCATTAACTTTATTGATATGTATACACCAAATCCAGGATTCCGTGAAAACCTTGGTGCTGCAATTAAAGGGCACAGGGAACAAGTCATCCTGCAAGGGCATATTTGTTCTGTATGGGAGAACGGACAGTATTTAAGGACAAGGGATATAAAAAAGACAAAGGCAGCCTTTGAAGACCAGTTAAAGCTTACCGGGACAGATTATATTGATATCGGGATGATTCACTATGTAGACAGTGAAAGCGATTTCAATGAGGTATTTAATGGTGAAGTTATTAAATACTGCATGGAATTAAAAGAGCAGGGGAAAATACGTGCAACCGGCATTAGCTCACACAATCCGCTGGTTGCGAAGAAAGCAGTAGAAAGCGGGCTGGTTGATGTACTAATGTTCTCAGTTAATGCAGCATACGATATGCAGCCAGCAAGTGAAGATGTAAATGCATTGTTTGCACCAGAAAGTTATGCTGGCGGGCTTGTTAATATGAACCCGGACCGCAAGGAACTCTATGAACTCTGCGAAAAAGAAAATGTAGCAATAGATGTTATGAAAGCATTTGGCGGCGGGGATATGTTAAATGCAGGACTTTCACCTTTTGGAACCAGTTTTAATGAATACCAGTGCATTGAATACTGCCTTACAAGGCCGGGTGTAGTTTCTGTTATGGCAGGATGCCGCTCTGTAGAAGAAATTGAGAAAGCAGTATCATACTATGGGGCATCAAGGGAAGAAAGGGATTATTCACTGGTACTGTCGGGAATGAAGAAATTTAAATTCCATGGGAACTGTATGTATTGCGGGCATTGTGCACCATGCAGCGTGGGGATTAATGTAGCAGATGTAAATAAATACCTGAACTTATGCCTTGCACAGGAAGAAGTGCCAGAAACAGTTGCAGAACATTATAAACTGCTGGCACATCATGCATCAGAATGTATAGAATGTAAGAAATGTGAATCAAACTGTCCATTTGGTGTAGAAATTGTAAATAAAATGAAAAAAGCAGCAGAGGTATTTGGGTATTAAATTGTAATGACGCCTGCCCTGTATTCATCAGGACAGGTGTTATTGTTCCTTTTTGAAACCCTTCTATATAAATCAGCAGCGAATATATCTTTTTCAAATGTTTTCCTGGCAAAATCCACAAGTCCATGTGAAAGAAGAAGGCGGCTGTTTTCAAAAGACTTTATGGCATCTGCAATTTTTGTAACAAGTACAGTGTCCTGCACGTTCTTTAACATATGGCTTTTATCCCTGTTCATTCCAAGAAGCCTTGCATATGGTGTAACCTGTAAAGGGGAAATATGGCTTCTGGCAGATAAGGGCAGTTCCACATTATAACAGCCTGTGTGTATATCAAGCAGTATATGCAGCAATGAACGGCAAATCCTGCTATAGGTATACTGCTTTGTTTTAAGTATCTGGGCAAATTCCGTGAACGTATTAAAATTACTGGCATTTTTAATAATCCTGCCAGAAAGTGCATCAGAAACATCAAGGAATTTTGCCAGGCAGGCAATACCCCCGGCAGTGCCATATGTGTTAATAATGCTTCTTAATTTATAATAAAGCATATCAGAAAACATATCTTCATTAATATTTATACGTCCTGCATTTTTTGAAAGTATATTATAAGTGCTTTCAGGAACAAAAGCAGAAACAGCGCTTAATGGATTATCTTCAATGGAAAACAGGTTTCTTATGGCAGCAGCAGAAACAAAATTATTCCTTTTATCTGCATAGTCTTTATTATTATATCCATTATCACATCTTTGGACTGTAAACGGCGTAATTTTACTTCCGGTAAGTTTTAGCGCCTTTAAATACTCTGTTGCAAGAATATCATTAGGGTTTCCGAGAACCTGGCATAAATCCCCCGCATCATCTGGAAAATGCTTTTCTGCTGCCATCTGTTGCGCCGCAGGGTATGAAACACCAGACTTAACAAGCATATTTATTGAAGAATTAAACCTGCTGCCGCCATTATTCAGGATACCAGCCACATTTTTTAATATATTTATATTATTACATTCACTTCCAAAACATATACTGTCCACAAAACCAAGGCTGTCAAGAAGTGCTATGCCGCCAAGGGCAAAAAGCCCGGCACTTGCAGAAGCATATATAACAGGAAGCTCAAAAACAAAATCAGCCCCATTTTCAAGAGCCATGGCAGTACGCAGGTATTTATCAGTAAAAGCAGGCGTCCCACGCTGTACAAAACAGCCACTCATTACAACAACAATATTATCAGCGCCTGTTTCTTTGCGTATAGTTTCAATCTGGTATAAATGGCCATTGTGGAAAGGATTGTATTCTGCAATAATACCAGTAGTATTCATAAAAACCCCCATAACACCTGCCCTTAATAATGCTGGCAGTAATAAAATCTTTTACCAATATTAGCATATTATTTATTATCCGGCAACTGGCTATTACAAATTCCTGGCATGTTGCACTAGACAAAGAAATACTTATAAAGTATACTAAATTTAGATTTATTTGATTGAATATGGAGGTAATGAAAATGAATATTTTAGTAGTAAATTGTGGAAGTTCAACCCTTAAATTCCAGTTAATTGATTCAGAAACAGAACAGGTGAAAGCATCTGGAAACTGTGAGCGTATCGGGCTTGATGGCAGGATAAAATATAACGCAGGAAGCCATAAAACTGAACTTGAAACAAGTCTTCCAGACCATGCTGTTGCCATAAGCAAAGTATTTGACCTGCTTACAGATAAAAAGAACGGGGTTATTGGTTCACTTGATGAAATACATGCTATAGGACACCGTCTTGTACATGGCGGGGAGAAGTTTTCTTCTTCAGTGGTAATTAATGAAGACATTATAAAAGAAATAGAAACATGTAATGACCTTGCGCCGCTCCATAACCCTGCCAATATTCTTGGGATACGTGCATGCCAGAGGGCTATGCCAAGGATTAAGCATGTAGCAGTTTTTGATACAGCATTCCACCAGACAATGCCAGCAAAGGCTTACCTGTACGCACTGCCAAAAGAATACTACAGCAAATATGGTGTGCGCCGTTATGGTTTCCATGGTACAAGCCATAGTTTTGTATCAAAAAGGCTTGCAGAGCTTGCAGGGCTTGATTATGGAAATTCAAAGCTTATAATCTGCCATATAGGAAGCGGGGCAAGTGTTTCTGCTGTAAAGAATGGCAAATCTATTGATACAAGCATGGGAATGACACCTCTGGAAGGCCTTGTTATGGGGACACGTTCAGGCGACATTGACCCTGCAATTATTGAATTTATCTGCCAGAAAGAAAATATAAGTGTAAATGAAATGTCCATGATACTGAATAAAAAATCAGGTCTTCTTGGTTTATCAGGCGTATCAAATGATTTCAGGGATATCCAGGAAGCTTTAGAAAATGGAAATGAAGATGCTGCGAATGCATATGATGTATTTATATACCGTATAATTAAATATATTGGTGCATATTATATGGTACTTGGCGGCGCAGATGCAATAGCGTTTACTGCAGGTATAGGTGAAAACAGCGGTGAAGTGCGTAAAAGCATTATGGACGGACTATCAGCAATAGGCGTTGAAATAGATGAGGAAGCCAATAAGAAACGTGGTGAAGAAGTCCTTCTCTCAACACCATCAAGCAAAGTACCTGTATGGAGTGTGCCAACAAATGAAGAACTTGCAATAGCAAGGGAAACAGCACGTCTTATATAATATTATTCTAATTTTTTAGAATAGTAATGCCGATAATATAGTTAAGCACAGTTATGCAGGCATATTATTAAAGAAACAAGTAAAAGGACTTGTTTTACTTTTTATGCCGCCGGACGAAGGCGGCGGAATGGAGGTAATTATGAACGGAATAAGCAGTTACGGCGCATTTCTTGGAAACCATTATGACAGCACAATACAAAACAAAAGGACAAATACTACAAAGCAGGCACAGGATACAAAGGAGAAAGAGGTTAAGTTAAGTGATAAAGCAAAGGATTTATTAAAAGAACTCAGGCAAAAATACGGCAATATAGACTTTATAGTGGCAAATTATGAGACAGATGAAGAAGCAGATGCTTATTTATCAAGAGGGACAAATGAATTTAGTGTGCTTATTGACCCTGAAGAACTTGAGAAAATGGCAAATGATGATGAAACCAAGAATAAAAACCTTGGAATTATTGAAGAAGCAAGGGAGAAATTAACCAGCTTTAAGGAAGGCCTTGGAGATAAGAAAGACGAAGTAAAACGCTTTGGGGTTTCAATGGATAAGAACGGCAATGTATCATTCTTCGCTGAACTTGAAACATTAAGTGAAAAACAGAGAGAGCGTATAGAAGAATCAAAAGAGGAAAAAGGCGGGTACATACGTGGCGGACGTGTTAAAAGGACAAGGGTCACAGCATCTTCAACAGAAGAACTTCTTGATAAGATAAATAAAGTTGACTGGTCTAAGATAAAAGAAGAAAAACAGGAAGAAAATAAAAACAGGCTTGATTTCAGCATCTGATTTTACTTAGGCAGGCACAGCCTCTGGCAGGATTACTTATGCCAGGGGCATTTTTTGGTTACAAAACCAGTAAAAACAGGCAAGCCCCTTTAAAGAAGAAACCATACACGCCGATATAGCTTATAGGAATAAAGCATTTCTGGATAAAGTTTAAGGGAGGGCAGTATATATGGACAATATGGTTATGGCTAAAGAAAACATGAATGAAACTAACAGGATATGGCAGGAGGCAATAGAAGCCCTTATAGACCCGTCATATGGAATGGATGAAGAAGAAAGTGCTGCTTATATGGCTAAAATTATGGCAAAACTTAAAAGTGGCAAAAACCTTACACAGGAAGAATTAAATTACCTGCGCCTGCATAACCAGCAGCTTTATATGACAGCCATGCGTGTCAGGTACCAGAAGGAGGCATTAAAAAACAGGCTTAAAAACTGTAAATCAAAAGAAGAAGCACAGGAAGTAATTGATTCGGCAACAGGCGGGGTTAATAAAAATGACCCTGATAAAGAATATCTTATTGCAGGTTTCAGGGAAGTTGAAAAAGAATTTAAGGAATCCAAATACTATAAAAGGCTTCCAGATAAAAAAGAGGACACTGAAAGAAAAAGGCTGTTAAAATATCTCAATGATAATAATGAAAATGAAGAAGAAAATACACTGGATAATATATTTAATAACGGAGAAGTTACACCAATAGCAGAATTATTAGACGAACTGCCAGTATTTGAGGCAAGGGCATAAAATTTTTATCTGTAACTTTTATCAAAAGCTGCCATGTTAAGGAAATATCTCTGGACATGGCAGTTTTTAAATGCATTTTTTATAAAAAATTTTCTCTTGTACCCAAAATAAAAGTAATATTTATTGCATACATACATAAATTTTACAAGATATAAAACAGAAAGCTGGTGTAAGAAATGAAAAATATAAGTAAACCAGATAAGGATAAAGAAAAAGCCACAGCATGGACTTTTAAGGAAAAGGCAGCATGTATGCTTGCTGTAATTATTGTATGTGCATGCCTGCTTGTGGAAAGGGCAGGATGGCAGAACAGTACATGGATGGCAGGAAGCAGTAACGGAAAAAAGGCAGCAGGTGAAAATGCCATGCAGCCCGGGCAGGTCAAAAAGACAGCTTACCTTACATTTGACGATGGTCCTAGCTGCCTTACAGAAAGCTACCTTGATATACTTAAAGAAGAAGGCGCTAAAGCAACATTTTTCCTTATAGGGCAGCAAATTGACGGGGATATGGCAGGAATTATAAAAAGGGAAATTGATGAGGGGCATGAAATCGGTGTACATACATACTGCCATGAAGCCAATGAAATTTATGCAAATGAGGAATCATGTTTTAAAGATATAATGAAGATAAAGGAACTGCTTGAAAGGCAGTTTAACTATGAGGCAAAGCTTGTAAGGTTTCCATGGGGCAGTGCAAACAGCTATATAAGCACATTCAGGAATAATATTATTAACAAAGTACATGAAAACGGGATGGAGTATGCAGACTGGAATGTAAGCGCTGAAGATTCAGTAGGGACTCCGACAGCATATTCCATAATGTCAAATATAAGGAAGGATTATAAAAAATATAATGACCCGGTAATACTTATGCATGATTCGAGCTGCAACAAGCAGACACTTGAAACATTAAGGGATGTAATAAGGGAATTAAAAGACGCCGGGTATAGTTTTGCAACACTGTCTGAAAGGGAAAAACCATGTCACTTCCTTGAAAAGTAAAGACTGGCAATATGCTTATGCATATTGCCTTATGCCAGGTCCGTATAAAAATTTGCTGGAATATATTTAAGTAATTTTCAAGCCTTAGAAACAATATCAAGGACAATCTGGTATACATGCTGCGCTTGTGCAGGATTAAGCTGTTTCACCATATCTATAAAATTGTCTATTGGAAGTGGGTTTTTACATTCAGTGTCAAAGAAATCTTTAGGTGTAATACCCATATATTCACAGATGTAGAAAAAAGAAGACATTGAAGGATAATTTTTACCAGTTTCTATAGCATTTATATAATTTTTATTTTGTCCCATTGAAAGGCTTAGTTCCCGTGCACTTATGTTTTTGTTTTCCCTAAGCATTGCAAGCCTTAATCCGAAAGCGTCTGGGTTATTAATAAAAACATTGTCTGTATTTTCCATAATTTATCTTCCTTTCTTGTAAAAAATGTGGCAGCAGGAAAGGGTATTTTGTAAAGCACATATCCTTTTAATGGATTTTAACAATCTTTTTCTTAAATACACTACTTTAAAAGTGGTAAAATTAATAAAGTACAATGTACAAAGTGGTATATATGTTTATTTGTTAAATTTCTGGTATATCCCCTGCGTTATATCAACAGAATTGATAAGTGGCATATATATAATATTGATTTAAATAACTTATTATGCTAAAATCATTAAAGTATAGGGCTGTTTTACTATTTGTACCAGACATATTACAGAATGGAGGAATATAAGAAATGAAGTATTTTGGAACAGATGGTTTCCGTGGTGAGGCAAATGCTGGTTTAAATGTTATGCATGCATATAAAGTTGGACGTTTTCTGGGATGGTATTATGGACAGGAGCATAAGGCAAGGATTGTAATAGGAAAAGATACAAGGCGTTCAAGTTACATGTTTGAGGATGCACTTTCGGCGGGGCTTACTGCAAGTGGTGCTGATGTATACCTGCTGCATGTTACACCAACACCAAGCGTTTCATATGTAGTAAGGACTGAACAGTTTGATTGTGGAATTATGATTTCTGCAAGCCACAACCCATATTATGATAACGGCCTGAAGGTAATAAATGGCAATGGATACAAACTTGAAGCAGAAATAGAAGAAAAGATAGAGGAATACATAGACAGTGCCGAAGATACAATTCCATTTGCAACAAAAGAAAATATCGGATGCACAACTGACTATGCTATAGGCAGGCACAGGTATATAGGCTATCTTATGTCACTTGCTACACGTTCATTTAAAAATATACGTGTAGGGCTTGACTGCGCGAATGGTTCTTCATATTCAGTTGCCAAAGGTGTATTTGACGCACTTGGTGCAAAGACTTATGCTATAGGAATGGAACCAGATGGCACTAATATTAACAGGAACTGTGGTTCCACACATATAGGAAGGCTGCAGGAATTTGTAAAGGAGAAAGGGCTTGATATAGGGTTTGCATATGATGGTGATGCGGACAGGTGCCTTGCAGTTGATGATAAGGGTGAGGTAATAGACGGGGACGCAATACTTTACCTTTGTGGCTGCTACCTTAAAGAGAAAGGCGAGCTTAATAATAATACAATAGTTACAACAGTTATGTCTAATTTAGGGCTTTACAAAGCACTGGATAAAGCAGGGATTGCATATGAGAAAACTGCGGTTGGTGATAAATATGTCAATGCAAATATGATGGAACATGGCCATTCACTTGGCGGTGAACAGTCAGGCCATATAATATTCAGTAAATACGCTGTAACAGGTGATGGTGTCCTTACATCACTTATGCTTATGGAAGTAATGCTTGAAAAAAAGGCAAAGCTTTCAGAGCTAAGGAAAGATTTAAAAATATACCCACAGCTCCTTAAAAATGTAAAAGTTGCAGATAAAGCTGCTGCTATAAATGATGCTTCTGTGCAGGCAGCTGCCAAGAAGGCGGAGGAAGAACTTGGAGGCAACGGGCGTATTCTTTTAAGGGAAAGCGGCACAGAACCTTTAGTACGTGTAATGGTGGAAGCTGAAACACAGGAGTTATGTGAAAAGTATGCAGACAGTGTTGTATTAGTACTACAAAATAAAGGATTTGCTGCATGTTAAAATTTACAAATTTATGAAACAGGGGAGGAAAAGTTATAAAATTTAATAAACCCCCTTGATTTCAGTGGTTTGTTCGTGCTATATTATACAAATGGTAAATTACGGGAGATTACCCGTTTATTATAAGGAGGAAATATTAAAATGAGTGTACAGGTAGAAAAGTTAGAGAAGAATATGGCAAAGCTTACAATCGAAGTCCCGGCAGAGGAGTTTGAGAAGGCACTTGACGGTGCATATAAGAAAAGCAGGAATAAAATAGCAATGCCAGGCTTCCGCAGGGGAAAGGCTCCACGTAAAATGATAGAGAAAATGTATGGTGACAGCGTATTTTATGAGGACGCTGCCAATGACATAATTCCTGATGCATATGAAGATGCTGCAAAGGAAAGTGGATTAGAAATTGTTTCCCGGCCTGAAATAGGAGTTGAACAGATAGAGAAAGGCAGTGCATTTATATTTACTGCAACAGTAGCTGTTAAGCCAGAGGTTACTCTTGGGGATTATAAAGGCATAGAAATTGAAAAGAAAACAGCAGAAGTGACAGATGAGGAAGTTGAAGATGAAATAGGCAGGGTAAGGGAAAATAACTCACGTATGATTACAATTGATGACAGGGCTTCACAGGAAGGTGATACTGTTATTATAGACTTTGATGGTTATGTTGATGGTGAGCAGTTTGAAGGCGGCCAGGCAGAAGATTACTCACTTGTCCTTGGTTCACATACATTTATTGATAACTTTGAAGAGCAGTTAATTGGAAAGAACCCGGGTGAATCTGTAGAAGTGCATGTAAAATTCCCTGATGCATACCAGGCAGAGGAATTAAGAGGCAAGGATGCTGTATTTTATGTAGATATTAATGATATAAAAGTAAAAGAACTTCCTGATATTGATGATGAGTTTGCACAGGATGTTTCAGACTTTGACACATTAGATGAATATAAAGAAGATTTAAAGAAGAAGCTTCTTGAAAATAAAGAAGCAGCACTTGACAGGGAGAAAGAGGAAACAGTAATAGGCAAAATTATTGAAAATTCCCAGATGGATATTCCTGAACCAATGGTTGATGCACAGACAAGGCAGATGACACAGGAATTTGCACAGCGCCTGCAGAGCCAGGGGCTTTCACTTGAACAGTATATGCAGCTTACAGGCTTTACACCACAGAAGATGGTTGATGAATTAAAACCACAGGCGCTTAAACGCATACAGAGCCGTCTTGTGCTTGAAGCAGTGGCAGCTGCTGAGAATATTGAAGTATCAGAGGAAGATTTTGACAAAGAAATAGAAAACATGGCAGAAGCATACAACATGGAGAAAGACAAGTTCAGTGAACTGGTCAGTGATAATGAAAAAGAACAGATACGCATGGATATAGCTGTCCAGAAAGCCGTAGAACTTGTTGTAGCTTCCGCTGTTGAAAAGAGCCTGGAGAATTAAAGAAGGGCTTTAAGGACAGAAAGGAATGGTGGAATTATGGGGTATAGTATACCTTATGTTATTGAAAAGACCAGCAGCGGTGAACGCTCATATGATATTTATTCAAGGCTTTTACAGGACAGGATTATATTCCTGACAGGGGAAGTAAATGATGATGTTGCGAGCCTTCTTGTATCGCAGCTTCTTTTCCTTGAATCACAGGATTCAGAGAAAGATGTGCAGTTTTATATTAACAGCCCTGGCGGTTCAGTAAGTGCAGGGTTTGCAATATATGATACAATGAACTATATTAAATGTGATGTATCAACTATATGCATGGGACTTGCTGCCAGCATGGGCGCATTTCTTCTTTCAGGCGGCACAAAAGGAAAAAGGTTTGCGCTTCCTAATGCAGAAGTTATGATACACCAGCCATCAGGCGGTGCCAAAGGGCAGGAAACAGAAATCCGCATTGTGGCAGAGCAGATTTTAAAGACAAGAAGCCGCCTGAATGAAATACTTGCAGCCAATACAGGAAAACCCCTGGAACAGATACAGGCTGATACAGAGCGTGATAATTATATGACAGCACAGGAAGCTAAAGATTATGGCCTTATAGATGAGATAATTACAAAGAGAAAATAATAAAAGGCATTGTTTTTCATTAGTTTGGAGGTAGCAATGGGCATAAAAAAAGACGAAACAAAGCTTAAGTGTTCATTCTGTGGAAAGACACAGAACCAGGTGCACAAGTTAGTTGCAGGTCCGGGCGTTTATATCTGCGACCAGTGTATTGAACTTTGTTCTGAAATCATTGAAGAAGATGCAAATGATGATGAATTATATATGAATGATATGGACATCAACCTTCTTAAACCAAAAGAAATCAAGGAGTTCCTTGATGAATACGTAGTAGGGCAGGAAGATGCCAAAAAGGTACTTTCTGTATCGGTTTATAACCATTATAAACGTGTACTTTCAAGCCGTAATATGGATGTAGAACTGCAAAAGAGCAATATTATGATGATTGGGCCTACTGGTTCAGGCAAGACTTTCCTTGCACAGACACTTGCAAAGATACTTAATGTCCCATTTGCTATTGCAGACGCTACAGCCCTTACAGAAGCAGGGTATGTAGGCGAAGATGTGGAAAATATCCTTTTAAAGATTATACAGGCAGCAGATTATGATATGGAAAGGGCTTCACATGGAATTATATATATAGATGAAATTGATAAAATCACACGCAAGGGTGAAAATGTATCAATTACAAGGGATGTTTCAGGTGAAGGTGTACAGCAGGCATTACTTAAAATTTTAGAAGGCACTGTTGCAAGTGTGCCGCCACAGGGCGGAAGAAAGCACCCGCACCAGGAATTTTACCAGATTGACACAACAAATATATTATTTATATGTGGCGGTGCATTTGACGGGCTGGAAAATATTATCGGTACACGTATAGGCAGGAAATCTATTGGGTTTAATGCAGAAATTTCAACAAAGAGGGATGAAAATATTGGCGATTTATTCCGCCAGGTGCTTCCTGAAGACTTTGTAAAGTTTGGCATTATACCAGAACTTATAGGCAGGCTTCCAGTTAATGTTGCACTTGATTTGCTTGATGAAGAAGCACTTAAAAAGATTCTCACCGAGCCAAAGAATGCAATTACTAAGCAGTACAAGAAGATTTTTGAATTAGATAATGTCAAGCTGTCATTTGAAGATGATGCCATAGAAGCAATTGCAAAGCGTTCTGTTGAAAGAAAGACAGGTGCAAGGGGACTGCGTGCAATTATGGAATCCATTATGATGGATGCAATGTTTGAAGTCCCATCAAACAGTGAAGTAAAAGAGTGTATTATCACCAAAGAATCAGTAACAGGTGATGAAGAGCCGCTGCTTATACTTGATAATAATGAAATAAGGCGTATAAGCAGAAGGACTAAAAATGAAATTGCATAGATTTATGTAAAACCAGCAGGGGGATTAATAATCCCTCTGTTTAGGTTATACCAGAAACTGTAAGACAGAATGGAGATAGGATATTAAATGGAAGAAAATTTAGATGTAGCAGATAAAATGGAAGGTATTCCCGTAGTTACTCTAAGGGACCTGGTGGTATTTCCAAAGACTACTGTATATTTTGAAGTAGGGCGTGAAAATACAGTACAGGCACTTAAAGAAGCCATGAATGGAAAACAGCTTGTGTTTACTGTTGCACAAAAAGACCCGTCGGTTGAAACACCAGGAATTGATGATTTATTTGAAACAGGAACACTTGCAGAGGTAAAACAGATTATAAATATGCCTGGAAAGATTATAAGGGTGGTTATATCCGGCAGGGAACGGATGAAGCTTCTGTACCTTGAAACAATGGACGGATACCTTTCAGGGACTCTTGGAAGCGTTCCTGAAACAAAGGATACATCATACACTTTAGAGATTGTCGCAATGGTACGTGGGCTTAAAGACCTGTTCCAGACATATACCAGTGCAAATGGCAGGTTTAACCAGAAACTTGTGGATGAAATATTAAACATATCTGACCTTGACACATTAATTTACCAGATTTGTTCCAATATACCAGTAAATTACCAGATTAAGCAGCAGGTCTTGTCTGAAGACAGCATAATAGACAGGCATGAACAGCTTTCAGTTGTATTAAGCCGTGAAATTGGCATAGCACGTATACAGGATGATATTTCAAGGCGTGTAAAGTCGCAGGTTGAAAGCAACCAGAAGGAATATTACCTGCGTGAACAACTGAAGGCAATCCATAAAGAGCTCGGTGAAGAGGACTCTGCATCTGATGCAGATAAATATACAGAAGCATTAGAAAAGCTTAAAGCACCCAAAAAAGTTAAAAAGAAGATTAAAGAAGAAATCAGGCGGTTTAAAATTACAAGCCAGAGTTCTTCTGAAAATGCTGTTATAAGGGGATATATTGAAACACTGTTAGATATCCCGTGGAAAAAGGAAAGCAAAAGCAATGCAGATGTTGTACATGCCAGTGAAGTGCTTGACAGGGAACATTACGGCTTAAAAAAGGTTAAAGAAAGGGTGCTTGAATGTATTGCAGTAAAAGCAATTAAAAAAGATGGCCAGAGCCCTATTATATGCCTTGCAGGGCCTCCCGGCACAGGCAAAACTTCTATTGCAAAATCTGTTGCAAAGTCAATGGGCAGGAAATATGTGCGCATATGCCTTGGCGGTGTACGTGATGAAGCAGAGATAAGGGGGCACAGGCGTACTTATGTAGGCGCAATGCCAGGAAGGATTGTTGCTGCATTAAGGACAGCAGGGGCAAGAAACCCTGTAATGCTTTTAGATGAAATAGACAAGATTGGAAGTGATTATAAAGGTGACCCGTCATCAGCGCTTCTTGAAGTATTAGACCCGGAACAGAACAAGCATTTCAGGGACCATTATGTAGAAATGCCTGTAGATTTGTCAAAGGTAATGTTTATATGTACAGCTAATACAACTGATACAATTCCAAGGCCGCTGCTTGACAGGATGGAAATTATAGAGCTTTCAGGTTATACTTCTAATGAAAAATTCCATATTGCAAAGGAACATTTGGTAGAAAAACAAAAAAATGCCAATGGTTTGACAAAAAACCAGCTTAATATATCAGACAGGGCCATTAAGATAATAATTGAAAATTATACAAGGGAAGCCGGGGTCAGGAACCTTGAAAGGAAAATTGCACAGATTTGCCGCAAGGCAGCTATGCAGGCTGCTAAAAAACCTGAAAGCCATGTAAGGGTTTCAGAGCGCAATATAAGGGCATTCCTTGGCATCCAGAAGTACACTACAGACATGGCAAATACAGAGGCAGACGTGGGGATAGCCCGTGGGCTTGCGTGGACCAGTGTGGGCGGTGATACACTGGAGATAGAGGTAAATGTTATGAAAGGCACAGGAAAAATGGAACTTACAGGAAAGCTTGGTGATGTAATGCAGGAATCAGCAAAGATTGCATTATCTTATGTAAGGTCAGCCGTGCCAGATGATTTTCCTGAAAAGTATTTTGAAAAGCACGACATACACCTGCATGTACCAGAAGGTGCTGTGCCGAAAGACGGTCCGTCCGCTGGAATAACAATGGCTACGGCTATTTACTCTGCAGTTATGGATAAAAAGGTAAGACCTGACGTTGCCATGACAGGTGAACTTACGTTAAGGGGAAGGGTGCTGCCTATAGGCGGTTTAAAAGAGAAAATCCTTGCCGCAAAGACTGCCGGCATAAAGGTTGTCCTGGTACCACTTAAGAACCAGAAAGATGTTGATGACCTTGAAAAGGAGATACTTGACGGGATAAGTGTAAAATATGTGCAACATGCAGAAGAAGTATTCAGGGAGGTCTTAGTGTAGATGAAAGTTAAAAGCATAAACCTTGAAACAGTCTGTGGCATTACAAGCAAGCTTCCTGAAAACCAAATGCTTGAAATTGCATTTGCAGGACGTTCTAACGTTGGCAAATCATCACTTATAAACTGTCTGTCTGGAAGGAAGTCTTATGCAAGGACTTCTTCCCAGCCTGGCAAAACCCAGACAATTAATTTTTATAATATTAATGAAATGCTGTATTTTGTTGACTTACCGGGATACGGGTATGCAAAAGTATCTAAAAATATTGTTGCAAAATGGGGCAAAATGATTAATAATTATCTGGAAGGCTCAAAAGTCCTTAGACTTGTATTTTTACTTGTGGATATACGCCATACTCCTAACAGTAATGATATACAGATGTATAACTGGTGTACAAGTTATGGTTTTAATCCTATAATAATTGCAACCAAAGAGGATAAAGTAAAGAGGTCACAGAAAGCAAAACTTCTTAAAGACATAGAACAGGCACTTGGAGTGGAGGAAGGCACACCAGTAATACCATTTTCATCAATGACAAAATCTGGACTGGATGAGATATGGGAATATATTGACATGGTCTATATGGACTTTAAAGATGATATTATTACAGAAACACAAACTAACTAAAAGAAACAGAAATGGAGGATGAAAAATGACCAGCCTTGTTAAAGACTTTGTTAAAGGCAAAAAGAACACAAAAAAGATATTTACAGGCCTTAGCAGGATTATTAAGCAGAAGAAACTCCTGTGTTTATTTGTAATGCTTATTGCAAGTTGTTTTTTATGGCAGAAGGCGTCAGCGCTGGACAAGCTTTTATACCAGGACAGGGTCCAGGTATTTGAAGGTGGCACTTTAAGCCTTAGGACTCTTATAAGTGAAGAGTTCCTGGGGACTAATTATAGTGGCGATTATAATGCAGCAAATGCAGATTACCAGATTAATTACAGCTGGAACAATGAAAACCCTTCACCAGAGTGTGCAGAACTTGGCAGTGATGGCACTGTCAAAGCACTGGCAGCAGGAAGTGCCAAAGCTGATATTGAATTTACATATAATAATACCCACCAGACAGAAACAGTTACAATAGAAGTGCTTATGCCAGAACAGGCAGATTTAACATATGGCGGGAGTACTTCCCTTATAGCAGCACAAATATATGATACAGGAAAGTATATGTATACATCCTCCAATAAAAACGTAACAATAAATCCAGATGGTACAGTTACCGCCCAGGGATTTGAAGGCGCTAAAATTTATGTATCAGGTGATGATGGTGTAAAAACCGAAGTAGCACAGATTAATATAGCTGCACCTGTGTTTAATGGTGAAACCCAGGCAAGGGCAGCAGGGACAGAAGCATATATACCAGACATAACAGGTTATACACCGTTTGAAGATGATAAGCCAATAGAATGGGAAATTGCCAATGAAGCGGCAGCAGTTGCAAGCGGAAGCGGCATTGCAGCAGTTGCAGCAGGCGAAACAGATGTTACAGCTGTTATAACACCAAAGAACGGTGACGCTGTAAAAATAAGCACTAAATTAATAGTAACAGACCCTGTGCTTTCAGAAACAGATATTGTAATTGCAGAGGATGCCACTAAAAATATTACACTTGACGGGATAAATGAAGCCAGCACAGTGGAATGGAATCTTAAAAAAAGTGAAAATGGCATAGCCTATTTTAAGAAAGAAGGAAAACTCTACGCCAGTGGTGAGGGTGAAGATGTAGTTACAATTAATGCAGACGGAAGGGACATTGAGTGTTATGTAACAGTAACAGACCCTTACTATGATGGTGATGGCATTATTAATTATAAGGGCATGACAGAACAGATAGAAATAGAAGGACTTGATGAGTACAGAAGTACAGTTACATATAAAAGCAGTAAAAAGGCAGTTGCCACTGTAGATGAAGACGGACTGGTAGAGGCTAAAAAAGCAGGCAATACAATTATTACTGTAAATGCGGATGGCCGCAAGATAGAGATACCAGTGGAAATAGCTTCTGTTAAAGGCTATAAAGCTTCAAAGAAGGCAATTTCAATTTCTAATACAAAGACACATTACAGCCAGGCAAAAAGGATGAAAAAAGGGTATTATGACTGCAGTTCACTCGTCTGGAGGATATATTCCCAGTATGACGTGTTCTTTGGGGTAAAATCAGGATGGGCACCAACAGCTGCTGATATAGCAAAATGGTGCAGCAATAATGGAAAAGTGATTTATAATAAGGCAGTATCAAGTGAGAAGTTGCTGCCAGGTGATTTGGTATTCTTTTCTTATACAAAAAATGGACGTTATAAGAATATATCACATGTTGAAATGTATACAGGACAGGATATGGATGTATCAGCCAGCAGCAGCAACAATGCGGTAATACATTATGAATATTCACAAAATGACTCAATAGTTATGATAGCAAGACCGGTTAGTTAAGGTTTATGTTGGCATTTTAAATGGCTGGCAATTCCAAAGTGTCCCATGAAAAAAGCATGCCGCAGGCATAGCTTTTGCACGCATTCCGCTTGGACGAACCACGCAATGGATGCATAAAGCCCTGTATTAAATGCTTCAAAGAAAAACCACTTTGAAGCATTTAATACAGGGCTTAAGCACCAGCGGATTCGTACAGCCGTCCATTGGAAGCACATTTGGAATTTGCCAGCTAATTTACTCTTTGCATAATTTTAACTAAAAACCAGAAGAACCCAAAATAATCTGGCACTATTAAACCTGCTATGCAAGGGTTGAATTAGCTGCCTGCCGGGAAGGATTTATCCGTTTAAATTTTATTGCCTTTTCAGGGGTTGTTTCCGGACAATCTTCATCAAATATAATAGGCATTGTTCTTGCTCTTGCCAGTTCATCAAGTTCTTCTTTTGTAAATGCAAGTTCTTTTTTCATTTCATCAGTCATGTTATCAATATTTACCATAATAAAGCCCCCTTTCAAAATTTGTTGCTAATCTTGCAGATATAATCCTTGTGATATTGGTTTTTGAGCCGTTTGCTTTTTTATATATTCTTTCAGTATATACAATAAACAAGATATCATTTACCCTTTCATCAAACTGGTTTACATTTCCTATAATGACATTACTTTCATTATGTACAATATTGCTGGCAGATATAAAATTTCCTGCAGATGTATCCCCGATTATATCATAACGGTCTTCATCTATGCTATGTTCTTTATCATAAAATTCAATACGGTCGTAATCAAAAAATACACGGGCAGCACTTTTAAATGAGATACCATGTTTTTGGAGGTTTTTCTTATTTTTTTCTTCATCATACTCAAAAATTATGCCACCTAATGTGAAAGTAACAATTTTATTTGAATCTATCAGTATTCACCTCTAATCTATAATAAAGTATATATTTTTATCATATTTTTATACTAACACGAAAATCCCGAACAGTCAATGAAGCTGATTTATTAAAAAATAGGGAAACCTGACGGACTTGCTTCTTGACTTTTTCCCACCCTGTGTTAATATATCAAATGAAAGTCAACAGCATTCCGGTGCAGAATGGAGGTTATTGTGAAAATTGTTGTTTTAGCTGGAGGTATTAGTACAGAGAGGGAAGTTTCACTTGTTACAGGCAAAGGCGTATGTGACGCTTTAAGGGAGAACGGGCATAAGGCAGTTCTGCTTGATGTGTTTTTTGGATACAATGAAGAGGGGGCTTCTTTAGAAGGTATATTTGAAAAGGAATCCCTGCTAAGTGATGAAGTCTGTGGTATAGATGTTACAGACCCGGATATAGAAGAGGTTAAGAAACTGCGCAAAGGGGACAGCAGTGGTCTTTTAGGGCCAAATGTTTTAAATATATGCCGCATGGCTGATATTGTATTTATGGCGCTGCATGGTGCTGATGGTGAAAATGGCAGGCTTCAGGCAGCATTTGACATATTAGGCATAAAATATACAGGTTCAGGTTCGTTTGGAAGTTCACTTGCAATGGATAAGTTTATATCCAAGAAGATTTTAAAGGATGGCGGCATACCTGTGCCATATGGTTTCCTTATTACAAAAAAGGAGATTAAAGAAGGGCTGGATGGAAGCAAGATGCTGCAGGACAGTATGTTTCCATGTGTTGTCAAGCCATGCTGTGGCGGTTCAAGCGTTGGCGTAAGCATAGCAAAGGACAGGGAAGAATATATGCAGGCATTAGATACTGCTTTAAAATATGAAGATGAAGTCCTTGTTGAAGAATACATAAAAGGAAGGGAACTTTCAGCCGGGGTGGTAGATGGCATGGCTTATCCGGTTATTGAAATAATACCAAAACAGGGATTTTATGATTATAAGACAAAGTACCAGCCAGGAATGGCGGATGATGTCTGCCCGGCGGATATAAGTGGCAACCTGTGTAACAAGATACAGGAATATGCAAAGAAAGTATACCATATGCTTAAACTTGAAGCATATGCAAGGGTAGATTTTATTCTTGATGCAAATGGAGGCATATACTGCCTTGAGGCAAATACACTTCCAGGAATGACGCCAACAAGCCTTCTTCCACAAGAAGCAGGGGCAATTAATATAAGTTACAGGGAATTATGTGAAAAGATAGTTAAAGCTTCACTGGAAAAATATGGATTATAGAAAATATAAATAAAACCAACAGGGGATTAACCAGATATGAAACAAATAACACCAGCAAGGGTTGCAATGCTTTGTAATGGCATTTATTATGGAGATAAAAGCGTAAAGGATACAGAAGTATCTTCTATAACAACAGACAGCAGGAATATTACCAGCGGAGGGCTTTTTGTAGCTATAAAAGGGGCACATGCAGATGGTAATAAATATATAATGCAGACATATAATAATGGTGCGCTCTGCTGTATTTCAGAAGTGGCACCACAAGAAGCTTTAGGCAGTACAGATGTGCTGCCTTCAGGTGTTGCATTTATACAGGTAGAATCGTGTTACCAGGCATTAAAAGATATAGCAGGGTTTTACCGTATAATCTGTGGTACTAAGATTATAGGAATAACGGGAAGTGTTGGCAAGACTTCAACAAAGGAAATGGTTGCTTCTGTTCTTTCAAGGCGTTTTAATACATTAAAGACACAAGGGAATTTTAATAATGAAGTAGGCGTGCCCCTTACACTGTTCCGGCTCCGTGAGGAACATGAACTGGCAGTAGTGGAAATGGGCATAAGTGAATTTGGTGAGATGGCAAGGCTTAGCCAGATAGTAAAGCCCGATATATGCATTATAACTAATATAGGGCAGTGCCATCTTGAAAACCTTGGTGACAGGGATGGTGTGCTGAAAGCTAAAACAGAGATTTTTACATCAATGGCAAAAGATGGTACAGTGTATCTTAACGGGGATGATGACAAGCTTGCACAGATAACGGAGGTAAATGGCAGGAAACCAGTGTTTTTTGGGACTGGGAATGGCTGTGATGTGTATGCAGAAAATATTTTACAGAAGGGGCTTGAAGGTACATATTTTGATGCTGTTGCAGGAGATAAGAGGATTTCCCTGCATGTGCCAGTACCAGGAATGCATATGGTTGTAAATGCCCTTGCTGCTGTGGCAGTTGCAACAGGGCTTGGCATGGGAGATGAAGAAATAGCAGCAGGAATAAGCAATTTTACCCCGGTAGGCGGACATAGCAGTATTAAAAAGACGGACAAATTTATAATAATGGATGACTGTTATAATGCAAACCCTGTATCAATGAAAGCCGCAATTGATGTATTATCATGTGCAGAAACATACAAAATTGCAATAATAGGGGATATGTTTGAACTTGGTGCCAATGAAAAGATAATGCATTTTGATATTGGTGCATACGCTGTACAGAAAGGTATTGACTGCATAATATGTGCAGGTACACTTGCCAGGCAGTATGTGGCAGGTGCACTTGCCAAAGATGAAAACCATAATGTATTATATTATGAAGATACAGAACAATTATTAAAAATGCTTGGAAGTATTGTAAAGGAGGGCAGCCAGATACTTGTCAAAGCCTCACATGCAATGGGATTTGAAAGGGTTGTAAAATCACTGGAGGATATGTAAGCAGTCTGCCAGCAGGACAAATTTTTACCAGGACGGAGAAGATATATATATGTTACCAGAACAGGTAAATAAAGAAATAGGGGATTTTATTAACAAGATTATCCGGATGGAAAGGAAATGGTTATGCTGCATTATGATGAATATGGAAACAAGAATAACCCAACTATTCTACTGCTACATGGTGCAGGGGCTCTTGACACATTTTGCAATCAATACTGTTTTTCCGGGCAATACCATTTAATTGTGCCTCATTTGTATGGAGCGGGAAAATCAGCAGATATAGTATATGACCCTGGTATGATGAAGCAGGAACTTTTGGATTTGATTGACAGTTTGCACAAGAAGAAAATCGGTATAATTGGGCATTCCCTCGGTGGGCAGCTTGCAATTATGCTTGTTTGTGAAAGACAAAATCAATTTAGTTTTGCGGTTTTTTTAAGTGCATGGGTGAATCCAAATCCGAAAACTGTTAAAATGTATTGCTCACTTGCAGGAATGGCGGCTAAAATGCTCCACATAAAATGGCTTGTCCATTTTCAAGGGAAGTATTGGAATTATACCAAAGAGCAGGCAAATTACATGGCAGATTATTCAAGGTTTATCACTCCGCAGATATATCAATCGTTTTTCGCCCACACATTAGATTTACGGAGTCTCCCTGAATATTTATCTATTAAAGTACCAATGCTGGCGATATGCGGCAGCGGCGAAGTGAAAGACATGAAACTATCTCTTGATATGCTTGGTAAAAATGCCTGTTGCCAAACGATGATACTTCCAAAAGCAGGTCATGATTTTCCTATGAGAAATAGTAAGGAACTTAATGTTGTGTTAAATAATTTTTTGTTAGGAAAGATAAAAGAAAATTAAGATGCACAAACGTTATGAGCCGGGCGTAACAATTTCTAAGAAAGTTCCTTAAACCAGCAGTTAAAGACCGCCTGCTTGCTGAAATAAGAAAGGTATTAACACCTGTTTCTAATTAATAATACAAAAGTGGTTTTATGGATACCATAAAACCACTTTAATATTTCAATGCCTGTAAATCTGGATAATCTTTTAAGACAGGAAATGTTGCAGCACACTTATAAATACATCCATATCAATAGGTTTTGCAATATGTGCATTCATCCCGTTCTTTAATGCCGCCTCCTTATCTTCTTCAAGTGCATTGGCTGTCATTGCAATAATTGGCATTGTCTTTACATCTTCCCTTGGAAGTGACCTGATTGTCCTGGTTGCTTCATATCCGTTCATAATAGGCATCTGTACATCCATTAAAATTACATCATAATAGTTTTCAGATGATTCATTTACCATTGAAACGGCATCTGTACCATCTGGTGCCGTTTCAACTTCAAACCCTGCTTCTTCCAGTATTACCTGTGCAATTTCCCTGTTAAGTTCAATATCCTCTACAAGCAGCACACGTTTTCCACTAAAATCCGCTAAAGTCCATGCAGCATTAGTTTCTTCTTTTTCGGCCAGGTTATTTGCCATAAGCAGGGCTGATTTTAAATCTGACATAAACAGCGGTTTTGCACAGAATGCAGTAACACCTGCCTCTTTTGCTTCTTCTTCTATATCTGACCAGTCATATGCAGTAAGTATAATAATTGATGCATCATTCCCTACTGCGCTGCGTATTCTTCTTGCCGTTTCTACACCACTGGTTTCTGGCATCTGCCAGTCAATAATATAAGTATGGAAAGAATCCCCTTCATTATGTGCCATTTTAGCACGGTATACAGCTTCCCTGCCAGAGGTTGTCCACTCTGCCCTCATGCCAATATGTTTAAGCATTTTGCTTACACTGTCACATGTATTAAAATCATCATCTACAACAAGCGCGCGCAGGCCTTCAAGCTCTTTAATCTGTTCTGCATTTTTTTCAGTATCCTGCAGTTTAAGTGTTATTTCTACTGTAAATACACTTCCTTTGCCAGGCTCACTTTCTACACTTATCGTGCCATTCATCATCTCAACTATATTTCTTGTTATTGCCATTCCAAGACCTGTACCTTGTATGCCAGTCTGTGTAGTAGTCGCTTCACGTTCAAACGGTTCAAAAATATGTTTTACAAATTCCTTTGACATTCCAATACCATTATCTTTGACTATAAATATATAATCACCATACCCGTGCCGGAATGTTGTCTTTTGCATAATACGGAAAGTAATAGTACCACCAGCTGGTGTATATTTTACAGCATTGCTTAACAGATTTATAAATACCTGGTTAAGTTTAAGTGAGTCTGCTATGACATTTTCATTGGCGACTTCAAATGTATCAATAAACAGTTCCAGCTGTTTTGCCTTAACCTGTGGCTGTATTATATTTACCAGGTTATGCATAAGTTCAGAAATATTGCACTCCTGTTCCTTAATCTGTACTTTTCCGCTTTCAATACGGCTCATATCAAGTATATCATTAATTAAGCTGAGCAGATGGTTACTTGAAGAAAGGACTTTCTGGAGGCAGTCCCTTACCTGCTCTTTATTATCTATATGGCTTACAGCGATAGTAGTAAATCCTATAATTGCGTTCATTGGCGTACGTATATCGTGTGACATATTAGACAGGAAAGTGGTTTTTGCTTTATTAGCATGTTGTGCCTGCATAAGGGCATCTTGTAAAGCCTGTGTCTGTTCTTTCTGTTTTTTAACAGCCCCTGTAATTTCTTTTGTTACAACCATTACCATAATATCTTCTGTATCAGTGTCCTTTGTCATAATAAATGACTGGCGTACACAGATTTTTTCCCCGCCGGGGGCAAAATTCCAGTATTCCGCAATTACTTCTGCTTCACCTTGTGCAAAACGTTCTTTTAAATTTTCTATATTAACAATGGCACAGTAATCTTTTCTTGACTCCTCCGGAATAAACTGTTCCCGCCGGCTGAACCATAAAGAAGCTTTACATGGTGCCTCAAGCCCTGTCCTTTGTAAAAGGGAGGTTTTTGTCCCGTCTTTTTCATATATTATATCATCTTCAATTAAATCTTTAGTAAGGTTAAAATCAAATGTATAAATAGCATTTGAGGTAATAGAAATCCTGTACTGTCTTTCTTTACGGCTTGCCAGGGATATTTTTGCCTGTATGCGCAGTTCCTTTTCCTTTACATCTGTAATATTCTGCCGTGTAAATAAAACTTTCACTGCTTTTCCATTATTTCTTTCAAGGCACATGAAGTTCAGGTGTTCCCATTCCGGTTTCCCGTCACGCATTACATGGCATTCATACCGTGCATCATTATGACTGTCCAGTTCCCCGGTTACAGCATCAGGGGAAATCTGCAATTCAAAATCACTTTTATCTTCTTCATCAGACAAGGAAGAACACAGATGCTTTACAAAATCAGTATACCTGCCACTGGTTTCCAGGCTGTCATCTTCTGGTGTTGTCCCTGCAAGGTAATTATAAGTGCCTTCTTCAAAATCAATCATGGCGAAACGGGTAAATAATGTATTGACACCGCTTATAATATAACCCATTTCCCTGTTTTCTTTTTCAAGCAGCTTTTTTTCGCGCCCGGCGCGTATAAGCAGGCTTATAATGTATATAACAAATAGTACCGCCAGCATTAATTCAAGCTGTATACCTGCAAGGTTTTCATTCCTTATCATTCTTTGTGTAACTTTTTTGGGAAATGTCTGCACAAAAACAAAATCATTATCTGGAAGGTTAATTACACAGATATTGTCTGTCTTGCATTCAGAGGTGCATATAAATGCCCCTTCTCCTCCCTTGTCAAATATTTCTTTTGTTTTAAGTGCTGTATCATGGTCAATAACACCAGTTTCTTCCAGTTCCGTAACCAGGTCTTTGTCATAAACCTGGTTCTTGGAATTGGCAATTACTGTACCATCTGCCATACAAAGAAATACATCTGCCTGTTCTCCAAAATATGTTGTAGAAAGCATTTTCTGGAGGTATTTTTCTGCCATATATGCTCCCCTGAATACACCTGCCAGTTTACCTTTATAATGTACTGGTGTATAGAAGCTTACCATTGTCTTGCCATAAAGGCTGGAATTAAATACAATGGCTGTGCCGCTTTGCCCTTTTATGCCATTCAGGTAATAATCCCTGTTCCTGGCATCTGTAATACGCCCGTCAGAAGTGTAATTATTGCCTTCCGGGTCTGTAAAAAGAAGGGCATCAAATATAGATTTTTCTTCCATTTCTTTAAGCATGGCTGAAGTAATTACTGGCCCTGAAAGGCTTTTTTCAATAAAAAATGTATTAGCCTTAATTAAATTCAGGGCATTTTTAAATTCATCAGTTATTTGTGATACTTTCATATGCGCAGAATCTGCTGCATAATTTTTATTCTGTTCCTCCATGCGTGCTTTATTCTGTAATGTATACCATTGGAATAATACAACAACCGCTGCTAAAAGAAGCAGGACATAAATAACTTGTTGTAATGGTTTCTTTTTTGTTTTCATTTAAAACTTCCTCCTGGTAAAATTAATAAACTAAATATCTTTTTTTATTATAATGCCATTCCTGGTACAAATCAATAATTCTTTAATTTTTTTGTCAAGAAAAATGCTTGACAATGTTTCCGGCATATACTATAATACTTTCTGTGCTGGATGTGTTTTTGAAGGAGGTTATTATGGCATTTGACAGCCTTACTGAAAAATTACAAAATGTTTTTAAGAATCTACGCAGTAAAGGGCGTCTTACAGAAGAAGATGTAAAAACTGCTTTAAAAGAAGTTAAAATGGCATTGCTTGAGGCAGATGTAAACTTTAAAGTAGTTAAGAACTTTATTAAGACTGTGCAGGAAAGAGCTGTAGGGCAGGATGTTATGAGCAGCCTTACTCCCGGGCAGATGGTAGTCAAGCTTGTTAATGAAGAGCTTGTGAACCTTATGGGAAGTGAAACAACAGAGATTAAGTTAAAACCTTCCAGTGAAATTTCAGTGGTGCTTATGTGCGGCTTACAGGGTGCAGGTAAGACGACTACCACGGCAAAGATTGCAGGAAAGCTTAAATCAAAAGGGCGCAGGCCGCTTCTTGTGGCATGTGATATCTACCGCCCTGCAGCAATAGAGCAGCTGCAGGTTAATGGAAACAAACAGGGTGTTGAAGTTTTTTCCATGGGAAAGGGCCACAAGCCTGTGGACATTGCAAAAGCAGCTATAGAACATGCATCAAAGAATAATTTTAATGTTGTTATACTTGATACAGCAGGCCGCCTCCATATTGATGAGGATATGATGGCGGAACTTATGGAGATAAAAGATAATGTTTCCATAGACCAGTCACTTCTTGTTGTAGATGCAATGACAGGGCAGGATGCAGTTAATGTTGCAACGGTGTTTAATGACAAAATTGGCATTGATGGTGTTATACTTACAAAGCTTGATGGTGATACAAGGGGTGGTGCAGCACTTTCAATAAAGGCAGTTACAGGACGCCCTATATTATATGTGGGTATGGGTGAGAAGCTTTCAGACCTTGAACAGTTTTATCCGGACCGTATGGCATCACGTATCCTTGGAATGGGGGATGTGCTTACCCTTATTGAAAAGGCAGAAGCAGAACTTGACCAGGAAAAAGCAAAGGAAATGGAGCGCAAGTTCCGTAAAGCAGAGTTTGATTTTAATGATTTTCTTGACCAGATGGGACAGATGAAGAAAATGGGCGGCATACAAAGTATTTTAAGCATGTTGCCAGGAATGGGGCTTCCAAGTGATATTGAAATAGATGACAGCATGTTTAAAGGAATAGAAGCAATAATATATTCCATGACATTAGAAGAAAGAGGAAACCCTGCAATAATAAACCCTTCAAGGAAAAGGCGTATTGCAAAAGGCGCAGGGGTTGATATATCAGAAGTCAACAAGCTTATGAAACAGTATGAACAGTCTAAAAAAATGATGAAACAGATGTCAGGCATGATGTCAGGCAAGGGCAAGAAAAAAGGCAGGCTTGGTTTTCCTAAACTGCCATTTGGACTATAATGCATATCCCTATGCTGTAAAGTTACAGCATTCAGATATATATACTGACGACCGTTAAGATTTTCCAATTTCTGAACAGCCCATATTGCATAAGTGGGCAATACGTGCTGTTCAGAAAGGAAAATCTAATCGTTCGTGAGTATAATACTTTTTATTTAAGGAGGTGAAACAGGAATGGTTAAAATCAGGTTAAAAAGAATGGGTAAGAAGAAATCCCCTTTTTATAGAATAATAGTAGCAGATGCAAGGTCTCCAAGAGATGGAAAATTTATTGAAGAAATCGGCACTTATGACCCAAACCAGAATCCGAGCGCATTTAAAATTAATGAGGAAAGCGCAAAGAAATGGCTTGCTAATGGTGCAAAACCTACTGAAACAGCTGGCAAGCTTTTAAAGCAGGCTGGGATTATGTAATATCAATGCATAATAAACCAGTAAAAGGGGAGGTTTACGGTAATGAAAGAATTAATAGAAGTTCTTGCACAGTCACTTGTTGACCACCCTGAGGAGGTCACTGTAACACAGACTGAAAAAGATAATGAAATTGTTTTTGAACTTAAAGTAGCCCAGGATGATATGGGCAAGGTTATTGGAAAGCAGGGGCGCATAGCTAAGGCAATCCGTTCAGTGGTTAAAGCGGCTGCCTCCAGAACCGATAAGAAAGTAACTGTTGAAATAGGACAGTAGCCATGGCATATGCTATGGCAGTACGCCTGTGCCATTTGGTATAGGCGCTTTTTATTTTTTATTTAGACCGTCAGGGGCGGCATGGGGGATTAATATGACAGATTTATTCAGGATTGGTGTAATTGCCAATACACATGGCATAAAAGGGGAAGTAAAGGTATTTCCTACAACGGGGGAACCAGACAGGTATAATTACCTTAAAGAAGTAATTCTTGACACTGGAAAAGAAAAAAAGACCCTTGAGGTAACTTCTGCCAGATTTTTTAAAAATCTTGTAATTGTTAAGTTCAAGGGTATTGACAATATAAACGATATAGAAAAATATAAAGGCTGTGAACTATTTGTAACAAGGGAAAATGCAATACCGCTTAAAGAGGGCGAGTGTTATATCGCAGATATGATTGGCATGGACGTAGTTACTGATGACGGCGCAGGCTTCGGTGTGTTAAAAGATGTAATGGAAACAGGTGCAAACCTTGTGTTTGTAGTAATGCATGAAGGCAAAGAAGTGCTGCTTCCTGATATACCTGAATGCGTGAAAGAAGTAAATATAGAAGAAAACCGGATTACAGTCCATATAATGAAAGGATTGCTTGATTAAATGAATTTCCATGTTATGACATTATTCCCTGATATGATAGATAATGCAATGGGTGAAAGCATAACAGGCAGGGCAATAAAAGCAGGTTATATAAGTGTAAATGCTGTGGATATAAGGGATTTTGCAAAAAATAAACATAGCAGGGCAGACGATTACCCATATGGCGGCGGGGCAGGGATGGTAATGCAGGCAGAACCTGTGTATTTATGTTACAGGTATATCTGTGAAAATATAGAAAAAAAACGTTCTGTAAAAAATAATTCCGCAGACACCAGCCAGGAGAATATTATCCATAAAACACCTGGGATACGTGTAATATACCTTACGCCACAGGGAAAAACTTTCAGCCAGGAACTTGCAGCAGAGTATGCAAAAGAAGATGATATAATATTTTTATGCGGGCATTATGAAGGAATAGATGAGCGTGTAACAGAAGAAATAGTTACTGATTATATTTCAATCGGTGATTATGTGCTTACAGGCGGCGAACTTCCGGCACTTGTAATGATGGATGCAATATCACGCCTTGTGCCAGGTGTATTAAATAACTGTATCTCTGCGCAGACAGAATCATTCTCAGGAAATTTATTAGAATATCCGCAGTATACAAGGCCTGCTGTATGGCGCGGCAAAGAAGTGCCGCCTGTGCTTTTGTCAGGCAACCATAAGAAGCTTGCAGAATGGTACAGAAAACAGTCAGTAATAAAAACTGCATTACTAAGACCTGATTTACTTGAGGGCGCAGAACTTACACAGGCAGAAAGGGAGCTTGCATATGAAATTACAAGGGAAATGGATTAAACATATCTGTATATTATTTTTAAGCCTTGTTTTAATAACAGGATGCAGCCAGGGTACAGGTCTGTCATATAGCAATAATAAAGAACTTGTAAAGACAGGCTTTGCATTTAATACTACTTATACAATAACCTTGTATACAGGTGGAAGTGAAGAATTGCTTGACAGATGCGTTTCAAAGTGCCAGGAATTTGAGAAAATTTTTAGCAGGACATTAAAAGGAAGCGAGCTTTATAATATAAATGAAATAGAAGAAGCTTATTCAGAATATTTAAAAAAGGAAGGCAATGATATAAAGATAAAAGAAAGGGACACCAGTTTTATGGAAGATGAAATAAAAAAACTGGCAGACCCTGGTAATAAATCTGTATTCCATTTAAATACAGACGGGAGCATTTCATTTGAAGTATCAGATATACTATATGAAATACTGGAAAAAGGATTATACTATTCAGAAATATCCGGCGGACGTTTTGATATTACAATAGAGCCTGAAAGTTCATTATGGGAATTTACAGCTGATAACCCGGAAGTGCCAGAAGATGCAAAGATAAAGGAAGCAATAAAACTTACAGATTATAAAAATGCAGGGCTTAAAGAACAGAAACTTGTATTAAAAATTCCTGGAATGGGAATAGAGCTTGGTGCAATTGCCAAAGGTTTTATTGCCGACAAGTTAAAAGAATACCTTGCAAATAATGGCGTTACAAGCGGTACAGTAAACCTTGGGGGCAATGTGCTGTGCATTGGCAAAAAACCAGACGGCACATCTTTCCGTATAGGAATACAACAGCCATTTGCAGACAGGAACGAAATTATAACAGCAATAAAAGCAGAAGATATATCAGTGGTTTCTTCTGGAATATATGAAAGATATTTTACACAGGACGGTAAGATATACCACCATATCTTAGACCCCTCAACAGGGTATCCATACAATAACGGGCTGGAGGCAGTTACTATTGTTTCAAAGAAATCAACAGATGGCGATGCACTTTCCACAACCTGCTTTGCATTAGGGCTTGAAAAAGGAATGGAATTTGTAGAATCACTTAGTGATGTATATGCAGTATTTATTACAGAAGACGGGGAAATGCATTATTCAGAAGGCTTTAAAGAAATGGAGATTGAAAGTTGAGAGAAAATTATATAAGGAAACATCTTATATTCCATGGACGTGTACAGGGGGTTGGTTTCAGATACCATGCAAACTATGCAGCACAAGGGCTTGGTGCTACAGGGTGGGTACGCAACCTTTATGATGGCACTGTGGAGTGCGAAATACAAGGTACTAAAGATATGATAAATGATTTTATTGCAATGCTTTGTAATGGAAGATATATTATGGTAGATTCCATAGAACAGAAAGAAATACCTGTACAGGAGGAAAGATGCTTCAAAATAAAGTATTAGAATATAAACTTTATCTTGCAGGGCTTGCCTTTGCAGCAATATCTGCCATAGGAATTGTACTGCTGGCATTCACCCCTTTTAAGATAATACAGGATATAATCCCTGCATGCACATTTAAAAAAGTTACAGGGCTTTACTGCCCGGGATGCGGCGGTACAAGGGCTGTAGAAGCATTTGTAACAGGGCACTTTATAAAATCATTTATATACCATCCATTTGTGCCATACTGTGGTATACTATATATAATATTTATGGCAAGAGGGACAATTGCATTTCTTACAAAAGGAAAATACCAGTATATGAAATTCCGGGACGGGTATATATTCATTGGAATTGCAATACTTCTTTTGCAATTTATAATAAAAGATGTGATGCTGCTGGGATTTGAAAAAGATATAATTAGTGGTCTTTAATTGTAAATAATTAAAGACTGTATTTTTAAACAGGTATAGAAAGGGGATTGGAAGTGGATAGCAATTTAAAAAATCTTGAAATGGCAAAAAAACGTAATCATAAGATTATGATTACAGATGAGGCTATCAATAAAATTCCAAGAATAAAGTATAGAAATATCCCAGAAAATGAATATGACAATCTTTGGGATTTGGCAAAAAATGTTTTGAAAATATCAAAAGAAGAAAATAATTCTAATGAAGTGGCAATAACGTATAGTCTTAATAATGCTAAATTAATTGAACGGGGAGAAAGATATATTGGTGTTGCACTTGGCAGTGAGCATGATGTAGACCCACTAAGTGATACAACTGCGTATCATTTAGTTTCTTCTGTTAAGGAATGTGTGGTAATTGTATTGCACAACCATCCATCGTTGTCAGATTTTTCTTTAACAGATGTGCAGTTTTTATTGAAATATGATAATGTAAAAATGATGGTAGTTATAACGAATTTAGGAAGTATATCATATTTGGCCAAGGGTGGGAAATATGATTTGGAAAAGGCTATTGCTCTTTTTAATGAAGCTGTCGATAAAAATAATAAGGCAGAAAAGTTAAAAGACTTACAAAATGCTGCTAGTTATTTTTTAAAAAACAGCTACAATGCAGGTATAGATTATGATAACCAATAGGGGGTGCACTTATGAATGAAGAACATGTTATATTAAGTGAAAGACCAGAAGATTTAAAAAAAGCAGTTGAATGGGGCAGGGAGCAGCAGAGAAAAATTATAAACGGAAAAAACGAGCGTATTGCTGATGCGCTGATGGAAAAAATGACACCATTGATATTGCAGAGAAGGGTTTTGAAATAACATAAAATTATACTGGTGAAATGTGGGTCTGAAAAAATAGTTTTATATATTTTAGACTGGATAGTTAATAAATAGCAGGAGAAATATTATGTTAGCAGCAGTTAAAGGGATAATAAAGAGAAGTACAGTTGTTGTTGAAAATGAAAATTTGCAAGATTATGATGGTGTAGAGGTTGTTGTCACATTGCTTGGTTATCCAAGCAAACAGAAACAGAAAAAGGAAATTGACTGGGACAGTTTTGTAATACCAAGCGAAAGAGGGCAAAATATTGATGGATATATGAAGGAGATGCGGGAGAATGGCCGGTTATAAAAAAGTGTTTGCAGATACAGCTCCATTCATATATTATATCGAGGGAAGTATAGGAAATATAACCAGATGTGATTTGTTTCTTACAAATGACAAGCAGCCGAAACAGTTTACAGAAACCAGATGTATTACAGTGGAAGAATTATAAATATATATTTGCATTATATATTAATAAATGGTAAAATAATGGAGTGGTAATTTTAATATAAAACACAGGAGGATTTTTATGGAAGACAATGGAAATTTTGAAAAAGGACCAGATAATGGTTTTTCGCAGCAAAATTTTGAAAAAAAACCAGATGATGGTTTTACACAGTCAGGTACTTACCAGGATACACAGCAGAACCTGGCACGTATGCACAGCCAGTCAACAGAAGGTGCATCAGGTTTTGCCATAGCAGGCATGGTATGTGGCATATTGTCAATTGTATGCTGCTGTGCATGGTACATTTCAATTATACTTTCAATACTCGGGCTTGTATTTTCTATTATGGTACTCGTAAGGAAACTGCCAGGAAGAAGCCTTGCTATAGCAGGTGTTATATGTGCATCAATCGGTCTTGTTTTAACTATCGGAATGTTAATTTTTGCTTTATCAGTAAACAGGGGGTTATCATCAATGAGCCCTGCAGAATGGCGTTCATTAATTGAGAGCATTGAAAGCATGGAATAATTAACAGTTCCAGGACTGCATAAATACTGGTACTAAAATTATGGCGTCACATTTGTGGCGTCTTTTTAATAACAGCATTGTGTGTGATATTTTAAAAATACACATTTTATTTATTCCCAATAAGGAAATCCATGGAATTTATGAAAAGCAGGTTATCCAGATGTTTAAAGAAAAAGGAGGATGTTTATGGTAAATCTTGCAGGAAATTATTTAGGGGAAATTATGGAATGGGAGGAAATAAAAAAGAAATTTCCTTCAAAGTGGGTGTATGTAATAGATTATGTTATTGATGAACCTGATATAGCAAGTGGAAGGATTATCGGGGTTGTTTCAGACAAAGATAATGGAAAAATGTTTAAATTCTGTAAAGATAAAGGGATTGATTATGAACGGGGCAGGACAGAATATGAAGGATGGGGGTATTCAGATGATGGAAACATTAAAATTATACTTAAATAAGGATAATGTAAAGCCTGTTTTTACAATTAATGTAAACGGTGTAAAAATAAAATGTATGCATGATTCTGGTGCTGCAACTTCTGTATGGGTAGCATCTGGAAACGATTTTAACAATGTATTTCCAGATGCAATAAAAGATAAAAGAGCATTTCTTATGGGTGGTTTTGGCGGAACAGGCAGAATAAATTGTGAATAGTAACAGATTTTGACCGTAATTTTTGATGTGATTTAATTTTTGGAAGTGGTATGTTTAAAAATGCTAAAGTAACGATTGACAGATTATCAGTTAAACATAATATTATTTACCAGTTTGGTAAAGATGAATATAATTTTGGAATTATTAATAAAGGAAATAATATAACAAATACATATATTTTTGGGCAGGAAAAAGACCAATAATCCTGATTAACCACATTTTTGTAATAGAAATTACATATTAAATTTTTTCCTTATTTGCTGAAAGTTGAATTTAATATACAAATCCTGGACATTTTTAAGCTTTCTGCGGCTTATAGGTATCACGCTTCCATTACTCATATTAAAAATATTTTTTTCCTGTTCTGTTACCTCATAAAAATTTACAATTATACCTTTGGAACAGCAACAAAAATATTGGTAACAGCACAATAATTCTTCCATTTTGCTGTGTGAAATCCGTGTTTTTGTATTCTGGCCTTTCTTATTATAAATTGTTATAACATGGTTAAAATATTCGGTATAAATAATATTCCGGAGCAGTATTTCCTGTCCGTCTGGAAGTGTTATGGACTGGTCATTGTCCTGGTTATTTTTATAAAGATTTAAACGTGCAAACATAGTTATTATATTTTTATCTGAAAATGGTTTAAGCAGATAATACCTGGCGTCGACCTCATAACTTTCTTTTGCAAATTCATTGCTGTTTGTACAAAATACAACCGCTACATTATTATCTGTTTCCCGTATTTTTCTTGCAATATCAATGCCTGTAATATCTTCAAGGTAAATATCCAGTAAAACCAAATCATATTTTCCTGTTTTAAAGCCAGATAAAAATTCTTTTCCAGTATAAAATTTATCAATAATATCTGACCTGGTATTAGTAACTGGCATATGTTTTTGTATCATTTGTTTAAGAAATTCCAATTCATCTGGTTCATCTTCTACTAATGCAATTTTCATAATAATCCCTCATACCGCTTTAGATATATTTTTCCTGTTATTTTTCTATCTTTATACAAATAACAGGAACTATAGCAGTTATTTTATCCCACAATAAGTATATTATAAATTTAGTTTAGAAAAATTACAAGTATAATTATGTTTTTTTGCCGTTTGAGTTAAAATCTGCCCGTTTGGGTTATGTATATTGATAATGTTTTATTTAAGGCATATTATAAAAAATACCCTGTTCCAGTAACTGTAAACTATATTTTGAGCAGTACATAATAATTTTGCAGTATAGTTTAAAAATTATAAAACAGGAATATAGGTTGAAAAATCCTTCTAAGGCTGCAAAAAAACGCAACCTAAGAAGGACTACACTTCAACTTTTTTATTTGTGCTGCTAAGGGCGGCATAGAGATTAATTACAAATTTTTAACCATGGAGGATAAACATATGGGTAGGAAGATTCTAAGCTTTATAATTACACTGGCTGTGGTTCTTGCGGCACTTCCAGTTAATATAAAGGCGGCAGAAACAGGACAGCCAACACGTATACAGGAACAAGTGCTTATATTATCAAATGAAGCAGCAGGGAATGAAAATGAGGGCTGGAAATGGACACCAAATGCAGAAGGTGGCGGTACACTTGAACTGGAAAACTGTTATATCAGGTCAGGAACAACAGGAGTTTTGAACTTTGACCATCTGACAGAAGAAAATAGTACTATAAATATTGTATTGCGTGGAAAAAATATACTTGAAACCACAAGCACGATATTTAATTCCATGGTTTCTGCTTATGCAACAGGTAATATTAATGGCAGTTACATAATAACAGGGGATGAAGATGCAAGCCTTGAACTAAGGTCATCACAGCCAATAGAATCAGATTTTTCACCTTATGGATTTGCTGGTAAAAGCATTGAAATACAGTATGGAAATATTAAATCAAATGTTGCCTTTTGTACAATAAAGGAAGATTTTTCAATGCAGAATGGCAGCCTCACAGTACATACGCCAAAAGAAGCAACTAATATAGATGGTATTTATACAGATAATGGGTCAGTTAATATTAATGGAGGTATAATAAATATTGATGTTTCACGAATTGGTATTTTTATTCCTGGAATTGGTCCTGATAAGGGTTATAACCAGAAAGTAAATATTTCTGGTGGTGATATTAATATTAATGCAGGGTATGTAGGAGTATTTGTAAATCCTAATAATAAAGATGTAAGTGATAATAATGAATTTATTAACATTACTGGTGGTAATTTGAATTGTTATGGGGAACAAATAGGGCTTTATGCAAAAGACATAAGTATCGTAGGAGAAAATACTATTCCGCAAGTAAATGTATCAAATGGGACTGCTTCCACGCACCCGGTTATACGTCCTGTAAGTGGAAGTATTGTTATCTCCGGAAGTGCTGTTATTGCAACTGGTCCAATCAGTGGATATAGTGGTGATGGCAATGAAAAATCTGTAATAAAAAACAGTATTATTTTTGATGGCACAGGGGGAAAAGTACATGGGGAAGCAGAGGTTACAAAAGACCTGGAAATTCCAGCAGATTCAACTCTTTCAGTACCAGAGGGCTCAACTCTTGTAATATCCAAAGGAACAACTTTAACTGTACCAGAGGGTTCAAGTCTGGCAATAGATAAGGGGGCAGTTGAAAACAATGGGGTTCTTATACTTCCAGAAGAAAATACTGGAATAACTTGTACGGGTACAGGACATATAAAAAAAGGGGATAATTTATATACAAATAATAATGAAAGGCTTTATCTTGTTAAAATAAAAAAACAGGATGGGAATGAATCCCAAGAATATTATAAAGAAAAAGACACTGTAGAGATTGTTCCAGAAACAGCACCAGAAGGGCAGCGTTTTAAAGAGTGGAAAGTAATTCCAGAAACTTTAAAAATAGAAAATAACCAGTTTACAATGCCAGCAGAAGATGTTGTTATAGAAGCAGTATATGAAAAAATCCCTGTTGTAACAGAGCCGCCAGCACCGTCACCATCAGGAAGTACAAAGCCAGCGGTGACACCAGCACCAACAGCCAGTACAATACCACCAGAAGGCACAGTGACACCAGCACCGCCTGTAAATACAAAAACCCCTGTTCCAGTAAGAACATCTCCACCTGCCAGCCAGCCGCCTTATTATATCCCTTCTGCTAAAAAGCATGTTACAATAAGAATTATGGCAAACCCTGCGGAGGGAGGGACTGTTACTGGTGCTGTGGAAGCAGAAGAAGGTGATACTGTTACTGTTAAAGCTGCCGCCAATACTGGTTATGCATTTGCAGGGTGGAGAGAGAACGGACAGCAGGTATGCGCAGATGCAATTTATACATTTAAAGCAGAAGAAAACAGGGAACTTATTGCTGTATTTAAAAAGGACACACCAGCAGCTACAAATACCCCAGCCAACACAATAAATGATAAAATAAATGTTACAAATAATATCAAAACAGTAGCTTATGTGCCGCTTCCGGATGGCTGGTCATGGGACAAAGAGGACAGCATAAAAGAAATTCCTGCTGGCGGTTCTGTAACTGCCGCTGCATATTATAATGCCGGGATGCCTGGAAATATTACAAATAACCCTGTAATAATAACAATTACAAGGGATAAATGTGAAGAAGACCCCAAAGTTTTATATACTGGAAATGATGAATATGCGCCAGGCTGTACAACAGATGGGTGCGGGCATACAGAATGCAGTTTGTGTGGCAGCGTTATAAATTCTGGTATAAAAGTACCAGCTACAGGACATAAAGAAAGTACACCTTTAATTACAAAAGCTGCAAAAGGAAAAGACGGAAGTATTATAATTAACTGTACAAAGTGTGGCACTATTTTAAATAAAACAGTAATTAATGCAGTACAAAGTGTAAAACTATCCAAAAAATCTGTTACTTATAATAAAAAGGTACAGCGTCCGGTAATAACTGTTAAAGACAGCAAAGGAAACATTTTAGGAAATGGCACTGATTATACAGTATCCTTTGCAAAGGGCATGAAAAAGGCAGGTATTTATAATATTAAAATTATTTTTACCGGCAAATACCAGGATACAATAAACAAAACATATAAAATAGTACCGGAAGGAACATCTGTCGCAAAAACAATGCAAAAGAAAAAAGGCTTTTTAATAAAATGGAAAAAACAGGCAGAACAGGTAACAGGATACCAGCTGCAGTATTCCACAAGTAAAAAGTTTACAAGTAAAACTACTGTTAAAAAAACTATAAAAAGCAAAAAAATAACTTCAAAATTTATATCCGGCCTGGAAACAGGCAAAAAATATTATGTAAGGATACGTACTTATAAAAATGTAAAAGCTGGCAAAAATACAGTAAAAGTATTTTCTGGATGGTCAGCCTGTAAAAATTTCCAAGTAAAGTAAAAATCTAAAATTCTACCATCTATGCGGGATGCTATATAATAACAGGCAGCCCGCATTTTTAATAAATTTTTAAATTTCCATATTTAAAAACAAAGATTATGCATACTTTATTCTATTTCTTACAAAAAGTGCACAAAGAGTAAACCAGCTGGCAGTTCCAATGTGCTCCCAATGAACAAGCTGTACGAAACCGCCGGTGCTTAAGCCCTGTATTAAATGCTTCAAAGACGTCTTTCTTTGAAGCATAAGGGCTTTATGCATCCGTTGCGTGGTTCGTCCAAGCGCAAGCGGGCTGTTCATGGGACACATTGGAACTGCCAGCCCGTAATCCTGGAACTACCAGCCCATTAATAAATTTACTTGCAGAAAATCCGTTTATAGGTTATTCTATAGGAAAGATTTATTTGCGGTGGGGATTAATTACAAATGCATATTTATAAGGAGAAAGTTTATGAAACAGTTTTTTGGGATGAGCCAGAGAGGTATTCTTAAAGAAGCCGCAAAAGGATTATCAAATCCTGGATTTATCATGCTTATATCAAACAGCAGCCAGTTTGAACAACATGTAGCAGAACTGGAGAAATTATTTCCAGGAGTTCCAAGCATAGGATGCATTGGTATGGGTTATGATACAAGGGTTGTAGAAGAGGGAGTAAGCATTATAGCGCATACAGATGGTATAGAAGCAGTGGCTAATGTACTTGAACAGGTATCTTTAATGCCTGTAAAATACATACGCCGCATGGAACAGGATATGCAGAGAATCAAGGCGTCAGCTGGAAATACTATATGTATTGACTTCTGTTCAGGAAACGATGCCTGCGTACTGACGACAGCATACAGTATGCTTAAGAAAAAGAATATCCCGCTTGTCGGGGGCACAGGGGATGCCGGTAAGGTTTCAGCCAATGGAAAAGTATATAATGATGCTGCTGCATATGCACTTGTAAAGAATAAGAACGGGAAAGTCAGGGCATATAAAGAAAATATATACAGGCCAATGAATATGAACAAGTTTATTGCATCTGAAACAGACCGCAGCAAATACCTTCTTGGAAAGCTTAATGGAAGGCCGGCAAAACAGGTTTACCAGGAAATCCTCAATATACAGGAAAAGGACATTACAGAACAGACATTTAAGAACCCGTTTGGCAAATTAAGCGGAAAGGATATATGTATTATATCAATTAAATCCGTAGAAGGCGGTGCACTTACATGTTTCAGGCAGGTGAATGACTCTGATGTGCTTGTGCTTTTGGAACTGCAGGATTACAGGAAGATAGCAGAAGAAACAATCCGCCAGATAAGACATGATTTTGGCCATATTTCAGCAGTATTTTCTGTAAACTGCCTGTTCCGTTACCTTTTATTCAGCCAGAACAACCAGATGGATACATATCTGGAATCTATGGCAAAGCTTGGCAGCCATGCAGGGCTTGTAGGATATGGGGAACATTATAACAACCAGTTTGTCAACCAGTCAATGACATGTGTTGTATTTGAATAATATTCCATTAAACAAGATATTAAAACCAGGAGGATATAAAATGTTTTTACCTAAGCGCATCGGCAGGCAGGGCAAGGCAGCAGAAAAGACGGCGGAAAGGACAGGGCTGTACCCGGTTGTACATATTGCAAACAGTCTTAATGAATACAAGAAAGAGCTTATACTAAAAGAAGTTGAATCACTTAACGAATTAAGAGGAATAAGGCTGTCTTTCCAAAAAGTACTGAAAGAAGATATGGCACTAAAAGAAAAACTTGATACATTTAATGATGTTTTTACATCAGTTGATAATGCAGCAGGGCAGTTTGCGGTAGTAAAAGATGGGATTACAGATAAAGTAGGCGAAGTACAGCAGCAGGTAAACGGGCTGAAAGCGAGTTCAGGCCAGGTACAGGACTGTTTTAGTGAAATCCAGGATACATTTGCCAGTTTCCAGGAGGCTATAGAAGATATTAAAAAAATCATGAGACAGATAGTAAAAATTGCGGACCAGACCAATATACTAGCACTTAATGCTGCCATTGAGGCCGCCAAGGCAGGGGAACATGGCAAGGGCTTTGCAGTGGTTGCAGGTGAGGTAAAGAGCCTGGCTGATGAAATCAAGGGGCTTGCAGGAATGGTTGATACAGGGCTTGACAGTGTGGAAAATGGTACAGGGAAGATGAATGAAAGCATCACAGCATCTAATATGGCAATGACACATAGCATGGAAAATGTTGACAGGACATACCATATGTTTGATGAAATCATTAAGGCAGCAGGAAGTGCGGAAGTGGTGCAGAAACAGATAAAAAGCACTGTTTATTCATCACAGGAGAGATTAAGGGAGTTTAAACAGCTTTTTGCAGACACAGAAGCGCAATATAATGAAGTAGTGGGACATATTGACAAGGCAAGTGAATTAAATACAACTAAAAGTTCCATGTTTGAAGATATGGATAATATGCTGGCACAGATAATACCAATTATAGACGAATTGGAAATAAACAATTGACATAATAATGAAACATTTAGTAGATAACCTATTACCGGACATAAACTTTATAGTGGAAATCCTTTAATTTGTATGATATAATAAAAAAGATGTTTGCTGGAAAGTTGAAAGAGAGCAGAATTTAATTACAAATGGAGGTTTACATATGGTTAACAGGGGTCTGGTAATTACTAATGATAATTGTATTGGATGTAATAAATGCATAAGTGTCTGCAGCTGCACCGGGGCTTGCGTATCTACAGAAAAAGATGGTAAGAACAGGATAGATGTAGATGGTGATAAATGTGTTGCATGTGGTGCATGTTTTGATGTATGTGAACATGGTGCAAGGGAATTTACAGATGACACAGAAGAGTTCTTTAAGGCATTAAAGAGAGGGGAGAAGATTTCGCTTCTGCTTGCCCCTGCATTTAAGGCAAATTATCCGGGGGAATATGAAAAAGTGCTTGGAGGCCTTAAGAACCTTGGAGCCAACAGGATTATAAGCGTATCTTTTGGTGCAGATATTACCACATGGGGATATTTAAATTACATACAGAAGCATGATTTCAAGGGAGGGATTTCACAGCCATGCCCGGCAGTTGTAGGATATATTGAACGTTACCTGCCTGAGCTGCTGCCTAAACTTTTCCCTGTGCAGAGCCCTATGATGTGTGCGGCAATATATGCAAGGAAAGTTATGGGGATTACAGATAAGCTTGCATTTATAAGCCCATGCATAGCCAAGAAACTTGAAATGGAAGAGCCTTCCAATAAAGGCTATATACAATATAATGTAACATTTGCACATCTTATGGAATATGTAAAGGAGCATAATATACATGGAAACCTGTGTTCAGATGAAATAGAATACGGGCTTGGTTCGCTTTACCCTATGCCTGGCGGACTTAAGGAAAATGTATACTGGTTCTTAGGGGAAAGTGTATTTATAAGGCAGATTGAAGGTGAAAAGCATATGTATGAGTTCTTTGAAAAGAACAAGGAACGTATAGCTAAAGAACGTACACCTTATCTTTTTATAGATGCACTTAATTGTGCTGAGGGATGCCTTTGTGGTACGGCAACAGACCCGGAAATTTCTAAAACAGATGATGCACTCTATAATGTGCTTGAAATAAGGGAGAGCGTTAAGAAAAGCGGCCTTGCAAGCGCATGGTCAAAAAAACTTTCACCTAAACAGCGTTTAAAGAAGTTTAACCACCAGTTCAGGAACCTGGATTTAAACGATTATTTAAGGACATATGAAAATCTTTCAGGCTCATGTAAGAATGATATACCTTCAGAAGAACAGAAACAGGAAATATTCAAAAGCATGAATAAGAATACATATGAAACGCAGCATATTAACTGTTCATGCTGCGGGTATAATTGCTGTGAAGATATGGTTACAGCAATCCATAATGGTTTTAATAAAAAGGAAAACTGTATCTATTATATTAAGAGCCAGGTTGAGGAACAAAGGGAAAATGCAATGGTACTTGCAAGGGAGAATGAAGAAGAGAAAGAGATTATCAAGCAGCAGGGAGAGAACATTATTGAAACGGTTAATGAAATAAATAACAGCTTTGAAATCCTGCATGAAGCAGTTGGCAATATGTCAAATGGCAATACAAGCAATGCTGATGAAAGTACAGAGATTGCAAAACATATGCATGATATTACCAATTTCTGCAAGGTTTTAAATAAATCAATGTATGAAATCAATGATATGATATCAGAACTTACACACAATAATGAAGATGTTGTTTCTATTGCAGAACAGACAAACCTGCTTGCGCTTAATGCAAGCATTGAAGCAGCAAGGGCAGGGGAAGCCGGCAGGGGCTTTGCCGTAGTGGCAGATGAGATAAATAACCTTGCCACAAGTTCACGTGATACCGCATCACGGAGCAATGAAAGCCAGGAGAAGATATTACAGTATGTTTCAAAAATAATAGAAGACAGTAAAAACCTTATGGATATAACAGCAGATATTAATATAAGGGTAGACAACCTTGCAGCTTCCACGGAACAGATAGCAGCTTCAGCGGACATTATCTTATCTACTTCAGATGATGTAAAAGACAAGCTGGCAGGGCTTGTAGAAGAGAATAATATACAGGAGTAATTTTAAAGTTTAATTTAACAGATAGCAGTATCTTAGTGCATGGAGAATAATAATGAACAATATTATTCCATGCACTTTTTATTTTAATTTATGCGCACATCCGCATGTGTTAAAACGTCATACATTTATAGAAAGGAGGGTGCTTATGTTTGCCGGAATTGATGAACAGTATGATAAGCTGTACCGTTACTGTTATTACAGGCTGCATGATGTACAGACAGCAGAGGATATTACACAGGAAGCCTTTTTAAAGCTTTTTGAAAACAGCAGGTACAAGGAAGTTAAAAATCCCCTGGCATTTTTATACACAGTTGCCAGAAATCTCTGTATAGATGAATACCGCAGGAAGAAACCAGGGGAAATACCAGAAAATATGCCGGCAGATAGTTGTGAAGATAAAATAATTGAATCTGTTTCCCTGCGTATGGCGCTTGACGGGCTTACAGACAGGGAACGTGAAATTATATTACTTAGGATTGTAAATGAAGTGCCTGTGGGGGATATTGGCAGGATATATGGTATTTCAAGGTTTGCGGTATACAGGGAGGTTAAAAAAATCCTTAAAAAACTGGAAAGGAGGCTTTCATATGAATAATCCTTGGGGAAAAGACCTGCAAGGGATAAAAAAATATTTTGAAGCCCCGGAACCTGTAAGAAAGCAGGAATTTTTAGAAAGGGCAGCAAAACAGACGCTTGTAAAGAATAAAATAAGCCTGTTGTATATGTTATGGATACAATTTTCTTATATATCTAAATTACTGTGGGTATTTTCAGCAAGTATATTTGCAGGTGCATTTATAGCAAGCAGGTATATTGACAGTGGAATTATCTGGTGTTTATCTGCTGCCGTGCCGTTTATTGTGACATTTTCACTTTCTGCAAGCCTGCGTTCTGTTATATATGGCATGCAGGAATTTGAAATGTCATCAAGATTTACCCTTAAAAGTGTTATTATGTCAAGAATTACCATTCTTGGTACAATAAATATATCCATGCTTCTTATAACAGCATTTTTATCTGGAAATGGAATGTGGAGAAATGCATTATATATGCTTGCACCATATTTATTATCTGCCATAGGGGGCTTTATAATATTAAGGAAATTCCCTTCCAGGGAGGGAATCGGGTTAAGTGGCAGTTTTTGTGTGGTTATAAGCCTTATTGACATGGAAAGCATAAATTCATACAGCTTTATATATGAAGCAAGATATACAGGCATATGGATAATTATTATAATAGCGCTTTTTATAATAGCAGGTTATGAAAGCTTAAAAATGGCAGATACCATTGGAGGCAGGACAGGGTATAAACAGGGTATTTAAATAATATACCAGATGGAGGCAAGGGTGAAAAATAAATTTTTCACCCGGCAAGTTTGTGACTGCGCGTTGCTTGCACAAACATTGCACTATGCGCAAAAAGCAGCGCAGAAATGAGGTAAAAATGAAATTAATAGCAGACAGGATTACCAAACAATATAAAAATAAAATTGCAGTAGACAGGGTAACAGCAGAATTTACGAAAGGGGTGTACGGGCTTTTAGGTGCAAATGGTGCAGGCAAAACCACATTTATGAGAATGGTGTGCGGCATACTGGCACCAACAAGCGGCACTGTTACATTTGATGGGATTGATGCAGGTGAAGAAGAATACAGGAATGTATTAGGGTATCTTCCACAGGATTTTGGCTATTACCCTGACTTTACAGCATGGGACTTTTTAATGTATATGTCAGCGTTAAAAGGCTTTGACAAAAAGAGCGCACGTATAAGGATAGAAGAACTGCTGGAATTTGTTTCACTTTCAGATGTTGCAAAGAAAAAGGTAAAAACATATTCTGGCGGCATGAAACAGAGGCTTGGCATAGCACAGGCACTTTTAAACAATCCAAAAATACTTGTAATGGATGAGCCGACAGCAGGGCTTGACCCCAAAGAAAGGGTGCGTTTCCGCAATGTAATAGAAGGGATAGGTAAAGAAAGCATTGTAATCTTATCTACACATATTGTATCAGATGTAGAGCATATCGCAGATTATATCCTTATGATGAAGAGCGGGAAAATTATATTTAATGCACCAAGGGAAGAAATAAAAGGGGATTTGGAAGAATTTTACTTGGGTGAATTTGAAGATTAGGCAGAAATTGGGGGATTATTATGAAAAGTCTTATAGGTTTTGAATTAAAGAAAATTTTACAAAAAAAGATAACATGGATAACATTTATAATTTTTTTACTGTTCCAGCTTTTCCTTACATGCGGGGCATATTTACTTGCATCAAGATACGTTGACGGAAAATTCCTTGAAACAAAGGCAGACTGGTTTAAGACAGATAGAAGGAACGCCCAAAATTTATCAGGGAGAAAGCTTGATAACAAACTTCTTGCAGAAATTGAAGAAAGCAGGCAGTATATCCCGGATTCAAGGGAAGAAAAGGAAAGTTATGAGTATCTTTCTTCAGACATATATAATAAAAAAGTAAGGCCATATGAAGAAGTGGACAGGCTTGTACAACATATGCTTGCAGGCGGTATAGAAAAAGGCAGCGTGTATACCCCGGTTACGCAGGAAGTAATACACAGTGCAAGGCGTGAAGGCGCAGAGGAAAGCTGGAAAACATATAAACTTACAGAAGCTGAAAAAGAATACTGGAGCAAAGAAGAAGAAAAACTTCCAGAAGTTTTCACATATAAATACGGAGGGGCATTTACAGAAATGGCAGATATGGGCGGTAATTACTATATCTGCATGTTTATAACATTTTTTATTGCTATCTGCATAACAGGCATATTTACAGATGAACATATAAGAAAAACAGACCAGCTTGTCTTATGCACAAAATATGGCAGAAAGCAGAATTATACAGCTAAAATAGCAGCAGGCTGTATTGTAACAACATGTGCAACATTAATATTGTGGGGAGTAACATTTTTATGTTTTATTGGAATATATGGTGCCGGAAGTTTTTCTGCAATGTTGCAAGTAACAATAGTCCCGGTCTATTCTGGAAATATTACAACCGGGCAGGCAGTAGTTATAATGACATTATTATTATTCCTGTCATCTTTAGTGTTGTGTATAGTAACTATGGTATTATCAGAACTTCTTAATAACAATATTGGTACAATGGCTATCATAATTGCAGTAGCATTCCTGCTTGCACGTTTAATAATGATACCAGCAGATTTTAAATTGATTGCTAAAATATGGAATATGATTCCAATTAATCTTTTAAAAATTGATGAAGGATTTTGTGATGTGCGGCTCTGGAATGTATTTGGATTAAAATTAACATTATGGCAGATGGCATTTATAGTGTATATAATAATTGGGATTGTATTTTTCTTTATTGGAAAAAGGAAATATTGCAAATACCAGATTAGTGGCAGGTAAGTAAAAACAGGGCAGGCATATTATATAAGGAATAAGCCTGCCTTGTTATTATTTCTAAAACTTTTCCAGCATCCCGGTTCCATGTAAATAATATTGCATTTACGTTATTTTTATGTTATGTTATCTTAAATACACAATAAACAAGAAAGGAAGCGGTACCGTGGCATCAGCATTACAACCACAGACAGAATACATTACACTTAAAGAATATGAAAACCTGCCAGATGATAAACGTGTAGAGGTTTTTGAAGGTATCATATATGATATGGCAAGCCCGTCACGTATCCACCAGGCACTGGTTACAGATTTAATAACAATATTTCATACTTACATCCAAAAGAAGAACGGAAATTGTGAAGTCTTTCCTGCCCCGTTTGATGTAATATTATCAAAGAACCCACTTACCATTGTCCAGCCAGATATTATGGTTATATGTGACAAGGACAAACTGGATGAACAACGATGTAATGGAGCTCCTGACTTCATTATTGAGATTGTTTCCCCAAGTAATCCATCTGATGATTATATTAAAAAATCATACTACTACAATAATTACGGAGTACGGGAATACTGGATTGTTAATCCAGGAAGGAAAACTGTTACAGTTAATTATTTTGAGAAAAATGAAGTTTCAATCCAGTTTTCATTTGAATCAGTTATTAAGGTTAATATTTATGATGATTTATATATTAATTTTGCAGATGTCTGTAAACGGTTAGGAATTTGAGTGGTAAAATCCCTTGCACAGATAAAAAATAAAAAACAAACAGTAAAAGGATATATCTAAGTAACAACAGAAAAGGGAGAAATAATTTATGGAAGAGGGCAAAAAAGTCCAGATTGGATTTAAATTCAGGATTGGTATTTTATTTATTGTTGTGGTAATACTTTTTGGTGTATTTGCAGGCTTTAAAGCAGGACGTATGGTTTATAAGGATACACAGCCTGAAATTACAACAGCATATATCAGTGGCAAAATAAACGGGGTTAGTGAACTTACAACAGCAGAAATGTTTTATAGCGGGCTTGTAATTTATTCTGAAGGGGAAATACCACTTCTTACCCAGAAAGGTTTTTCAATGAGGTATACTGCTAATATACGTGCAGGAATAGATTTTTCAGGAATCAGTATAAAGGTAACAGATAGCAAAGTAGTTGTAAAAGTGCCAGAAGCCAAGGTACAGTCAATAGATGTGGACCCGGACAGTATAGAATTTTATGATGAAAGGTATGCACTGTTTAACTGGACAGATAAAAGGGATGTTGTTGATGCAATTTCTATTTCAAAAGAAGATGCAACTGCCCATGCCAATGTGGAAGAACTTATTAAAAAGGCATATGTACAGACGGGCACTGTAATTAAAAATATATTAGAAGGCTCCGTAGGGGACAGGGAACTTGTAATTGAATAAAATGGCGGTATTAGATTATCTGGCTCTGGCGGTTTCAAAATTTTTCCAGCCGGCAGCCGCTTGTGCTTGGACGAAGCACGCAGTGGTGCATAAAATCTGACAAGACCAGATTTAAGCACCAGCGGCTTCGTACACTGCCTTTTGGAAAAATTTTGAAACCTGCCAGAGAATTTACTTTTTGCATAGTTTTTTATATGGTTTCTAGTAAAAAAACGAGACCAGCCACAAAAATGGGGAAACTCAAGTAAGAAAAAAGCTTGACAAACATATTCCCAGTTGCTATAATTGGAAAAGTGCTGATATGGAAGTAACTAGGAGGTGGAATAAGATGTCAATTTGTCCAAAGAATAAATCTTCAAAGTCACGCAGGGACAAGAGAAGAGCAAACTGGAAAATGACTGTACCAAATTTAGTAAAGTGCAGTAAATGTGGAGCTTTAATGATGTCACACAGGGTATGTAAATCATGTGGTTCATATAATAAGAAAGAAATTATTGCAGAAGCTGAATAGGCATGGTGCAGAGAGCCAATATATCTATAAAATATGGGTATGTTGGTTTTTTTGTACTTGTTTTTATAATAACCATTATAACCAGAAAGGCGGCTTTTATATGACAGATGAGTTACTTATTATAAGAAAAGATAATAAAATCATTACTGCCACAATAGAAGATTCCCGCATTACCGGGCTTCAGGCAGAAAATGCAGAGGAAAAAAGCATCCTTGGCAATATATATATTGGCAAGGTAAAGAATATTGTTAAAAATATAAATGCTGCTTTTGTTGAATTTCAGAAAGGGCAGACAGGCTATCTTTCACTGGATATGAAGCAATGCCCCATACACACAGACGGTGTGCATTACCAGGAGGGGCGTGTGCTTATTGGTGATGAAATCATTGTACAGGTTGAAAGGGAAGCTGTTAAGACCAAACCGCCTACGCTTACAGGCAGTTTAAGCCTTCCAGGCAGGTATATGGTGCTTGTTTCAGAGGGTGGCAGGAATGGTGTTTCATCTAAGATACGTGATAAGGATATAAGAAACCGCCTTTCAGGGATAAACAGCCAGTATGTTACAGAAGAATATGGCTTTATTGCAAGGACTAACAGTGCAGGCGCAAGCACAGAAGAAATTATTAGTGAAATAGAAATGCTTGCAGCAAAATATAAAGATATAGTAGATTATGGAAAGCATAAAGCAGCATTTTCCTGTCTTTACAGTGCGCCGCCAGGTTATCTTGGAAGCATTATTAATTCATATAATGACAGGCTTGGGAGAATCTGGACTGATGACCAGGAGATATATAATAGTATAAAAGCATTTCTTGGGGAAAAGGAAAATTCCCTTGCGGCTAAACTGGGATTCTGGGATAACAGCAATGGAAAGCTTGAGGCTGTATATAATATCCCAAAGACATTAGAACATGCCCTTATGCCGAAAGTCTGGCTTAAAAGCGGTGCATATATTATTATACAGCCAGCAGAAGCACTTGTTGCCATTGATGTTAATACGGGAAAAGCAGTTTCAAAGAAAAAAGATGTACAGAAAACTTTTCTTAAAGTAAACCTTGAGGCAGCAAAGGAAATAGCTGTGCAATTAAGGCTTAGGAATCTTTCAGGTATAATAATTATTGATTTTATAGATATGGAAGATGAAGAAAACCATAAATTATTAATGGAATGCCTGCGCCATGAATTTGCAAAAGACAGCGTGCAGACAAAACTTGTTGATATGACAAAGCTCGGGCTTATAGAGGTAACACGGAAGAAAACCAGGAAACCGCTTTATATGCAGATGCTTTGACAGATTGGAGTGGAAATGGAATTTTATATACCTACAAAAATTTACCATGAGGATAATGCAGTATTAAAACACGGCAGTGAAATCGCTTCACTTGGCAGGAAAGCCCTTATAATTACAGGAGAAAATTCTGCTGTCCTGACAGGGGCGCTTGATGATGTTATAAAGGTGCTTGAAGATAATAATACAGAATCAGTTTTGTATGACAAAATAGAAGAAAACCCGTCTGTAGCTACAGTAATGGAAGCGGCAGATATTGGCAGGAAGTATGGTGCAGATTTTGTTATAGGAATAGGCGGCGGCTCACCTATGGATGCGGCAAAAGCGGTTGCGCTTATGGTACAGAACAGGGATACACCAGAAGAAGTGTTATACCAGCCATTAGGGCTTAAATCGCTTCCTGTAGCAGAAATACCTACTACATGTGGTACTGGTTCAGAAGTTACTCCTTATGCAATACTTACAAGGAATGATATTAAGACTAAGCAGAGCATAAGCCATAAGATATACCCGGCAATTGCATGTATTGATGCAAAATACCTGGATATGGCACCTTCACATATAATAAGGGATACTGCAATAGATGCACTTGGACATCTGCTTGAAAGCTATTTTAATGCAAATGCAACAGAATACAGCCGTTTATTAAGTATTAATGGTATAGAAAAGTGGGCAGAGAATAAAAATGCACTGGCAGAAAAGGAATTTACAAAAGATAATTATAACGGGCTTCTGTTTGCTTCAACTCTGGCAGGAATGGCAATTTCACATACAGGTACATCACTTCCGCATGGGCTTAGTTATTATTTAACATATAATAAAGGGATAGCACATGGAAGGGCTGTAGGTGTATTTCTTCCGGGATATCTTTATCTTATGGAGAAAAATTCTATTCCAGGCTGTAAAGATATAATTTCTAAAATGGGATTTAAAAATACCAGTAGCTTTAAAGAATTTATAGAAAACTGCATTGGGTACATTCCATTTAATGAAGAGGATAAAGAAAATATGGTTAAAGAAATAAAAGACAACCCTAAGAAACTTTTGTCAGTGCCGTTTGAAGCAAAAGAGGATGATATAAGGGAAATTATAAATTACGGATAAAACAGCATTGTCCGGTATGAGGTGGATTATGGAACAGGATGATATAATTATAAGGCAGGGGATTGTGCATATACTTGATGGGGAACTTGGCTGCCCTGTATTTTCAGAACAGCTTATGGAACTTTCCCCCGATACTAATGATTTCTTCAGGCAGCACATATTTAAAATAATGTCAGGGGATGATATGAAGAAATGTTATTTTAATGATGAAGAGGGCATTGAAGGGATGTATAAACTGGTAAAGGGATTTTCTGAGGAAAATATGATACAGTCAAGTAAGGAAATGGCAGGGCTTTTATATAGTATAATGAATTCTAATATTACAATTCCTTCCGCAGATTTTGCCGCTATTACTTTCCAGTGTAAAAGTATTTTGTACCTTGCACTGCTTAAAATGAATTATAAGGAAAGTTTTGTACATATGACAAATTCTTTAGAGGGCAGCAATGTAAACAGCATTATAAAATACCGTGCGGCACTTCCGGCTTCTTCATCAAAGCTTTCCGAAGCAGTAATAATTAACCTTAAAGATTATTCTGTAAATATAATTGAGAAAAAGTATGAAGTTAATGGTGAAAAATGCAATTATCTTTCAGAACTTTACCTTAAATGCAGCGCTTCCATGTCATCAAAATCAAAACTTGATATTGTCACACGTGCAGTAGAGCAGCTTAATAAAAAACATTTTGAAGGCAAACCTGTAAAGCAGATGGAAGCAAAGCGTATAATTAAAGAAGAAATAGAAGAAAATGGCACTATAAGCGTAGAAAAAATAAGTGAAAAAATTTATGGAAAAGTCCCTGGAATAAAAGAAGAATTTGACGCTAAAATGGAAAAATACCATATGCAGAAAGCAGAGGTAAAACCACAAAGTGAAAAAACCACCAGAAAATTTGAAAAACAATATCTTAAAACCGATACAGGCATAGAGATAAATATTCCTATGGAGCAGTACCAGGATATTAACCAGGTAGAATTTATAACTAATCCTGACGGGACAGTTTCTGTTTTAATTAAAAACATTAATAAAATCTCAACCAGATGAAAGGGTTTGGCAACATGTTCAGGTTATGGGCTAAAGAATTTAAAAACGGAAAGTTTCTTAAAGATGTAACAATAAGTGATATGGCAGAAAATAAAAGCAGGACTAAAAAGATTTTTGATGCTGTTGATGAAATCTGTTATGAATTTGATTTAAGCAGGCCGGTATGGTTTGATAAAAATATTAATGAATTTAAACGGAGGGATAAAACAAGGTTTAACCAGGACAATTTTATTGATTCTGTTGATTTTGATTATCTTGAAATACAAGTAATAGAAGAAGATTAAATTTTTTTTAAAATATTTGAAGCCTCTTTGATATCTGCCATTATTGTGATACAATTATAGAATATTATACCAGATATAGATAGATTTGCATTAATGGTATATTTTATATAAGGAGGGAGAAAACATGTTTAAAATATTCAAAATACTAACTGCAGTTGTTTTATCAGCATCATTGCTGCCGTCCCAGATACCATATGTAACAGGCAGCCAGATGGTAAAGACACCAGAAATGAAAAAAGGCATAAATGCGGTGGATATGCCGCAGGAAGATACAATTAATGGAGATGTACATAGCAAAGAAGAAATACTGGAACGTATTGACAAGATTAATTCATTAAGAAGTGCAGATGATTATATATATAATGGCACTGACGGCTCAATAACCTGGACTATTGACAGGAACGGGGTGCTTACGCTTACAGGTAATGGTGATTATTCTGATGTTACCCCTGATAATACATACCCTAAATGGTACCAGTACCGGAGCACAATAAGAAGTGCAGTTATTGCCATTACAGGTATACGTTCTGCAAAAAAGATGTTTGCAGGGTTAAATAACCTGGCAACCCTTGATATTACTTATCTTGACGCAAGCCGCCTCACAGATATAAGCCATATGTTTGACGGGTGCAAAGCCCTGCAAAGTGTCAGTTTCAGGACTGTGCCTCTTGTGAATGTTACAGATATGAGTTATATGTTTAATGACTGTGAGAATATTACAAGCATTGAACTGGATGGCTGGTACACAAATAATGTAACAAATATGGCATATATGTTTGCAAACTGTAAAAGACTGCCTGATTTTGAGCTCAGGTCTTTTAATACTTCCAAAGTAACTAATATGTCACATATGTTTTATAATTGTGAGAGCTTTGTTTCGCTCCATATAAATGATATTGGGTATACAGGTTTTGACACAAGCAATGTAACAGATATGAGCTATATGTTTTCAGGCTGCACAAACCTGCGTGACTTTAACCTTTCAACCAATACCATAGAGCTTGATACAAGAAGGGTTACTGATATGAAAGGCATGTTTGAAAACTGTAAAAATGCTTTAATTGATGTTACAAGGTTTGATACATCAAATGTAACAGATATGAGTTATATGTTTACAGGATGCAAGAATCTTTCTGCATATACAATAAGCAATTTAAGGACTGGCAATGTAACAAACATGAACAGCATGTTTAAAGACTGCACAGCTTACAGTTACCTTGATGTAAGTAATTTTGATACATCAAATGTAACAGATATGAGGAATATGTTTAATAACTGTGAGTGTACTATGTTAAGCATGGGCAGGTTTAATACAGCCAATGTAACAAATATGCATGGAATGTTCAGCGGGTGCAAGGCATGGAGTTATGACCTTTCTAGTTTTAAGACCGGCAATGTAACAGATATGGGGGAGATGTTTAGTAATTGTACTAATATAAGTGTACTTGATTTCAGTATGTTTGATATGGGCAAGGTAGTCAATGCAACAGGAATGTTTAATGGATGCACAAGCATGACATTTATTACAGCACCTGCCAATATGATTGTAAATATTGATTTGCCAGTATCTAACGGTTATCCATGGCATGATACTTATGGCAGGGAGTACAGGTATATGCTTGGAGGGCAGCCGGTAACAATGTATATGAGGAACGAAGCGCCTACAGTCCCTGATATGTCAACACCAGCGCCTACCCCAAGCCCTACTCCGAGGGTAACACCATCACCAACACCTACGGCAACACCAAAACCAACCGTAACACCGTCACCAACACCTACGGCTACGGCAACACCAACAGTAACGCCGTCACCGTCACCTACGGCTACGGCAACACCAACAGTAACACCGTCGCCAGTACCTACAGAAACACCATCACCATCACCAGTGGTGACACCAGAACCAACAGAAGAACCACCTTCAACAAACCCGGATTTAGCTGTAAAAGGTACTACATGGCAGATTGGCAATTCAATTTATACGGTTACAGAGAATGAAGGTAATACAAAAAATGTAGAATTTTCATTTTCATTAAAAAGCCCGGTAAATTTAAAAATACCAAATACTGTTGAGATAGAAGGGGAAACATTTAAAGTTACATCTGTAGGTGACAGGGCACTGTTAAGAAGCAATAATGTTGCTAAAGTAGTAATCGGGAACAATGTAGAAACCATAGGCAGTAATGCATTCAGGGAATGTGATGTATTACAGGAAGTCCAGATAGGCAAGAGGGTTAAAGACATTGGCACAAAATGTTTCTATAAATCAGGGCTTTTAGGGAAAGTAACAATAAAATCAAGCAGGATAAATAATATTTCAAGCAAAGCATTTGCAGGGATTTCTTCAAAGGCAGTAATAAAAGTGCCAAAGGCAAAAGCCACAGAATACAGGAATATGATTGGAAGAAAATATAAATATAAGAAAGTGTAAAAGCCAGAACCACCAGAAATATAAACTGGTGGTTCTTTTGTGTATTGTCAGGTATTATAATGTTTTTCTATTAAACAGGTGTGATGTTTCTCTTTATCATAATTAATTCCAACAAGAACAATTTCTTTATATTCCTTGGCCTGTTTTATGTAATTTTTTGCTTTTATCTGTGCAAGGGCTTCTTTTGCAGAATGGCCGGTTTTAAGTTCAAGTATAATTGCAGGCATACCGGTTCTTTTTGGAAAGAAAATATAATCACAATATCCTTTTCCGCTGGCAAATTCCCGTTTCATATAATATAATTCCCTTGCATACAGATAACAGAGTGTAATTACACATGAAAGGGAATTTTCATCATTATATTTAATAAAGGGGATTTCACTGTCATGCACTTCTTCTAAAATTTCCGCAACTTTTTCCGCGTTGCAATCTAATGTTGCATTAAGCATTTCTTTAGAACGGTCTGTAATTTTTTTAATTTCACCCATACTTTGTCTTGAAAGTACAGCTTCATATTTCTCCATTAATTCATAATCAGGTATTTTAAGCTGTCCGTCATGGTAAGACAGAAAACCATATACAACCATAGCAGAAAGTATTTCATTGCGTGTAGACATGCTTTGTTCTGCCGCACTGTATCCATATAATTTTACCTGTACAGGTATGCCAGAAACCATTTTAACAATATCTTCCCTTACTTCATCTGCATTTTGTTCAATACAATATGCAATTTCATTCATAGGACCGGTTTTGGTCCAGTAATTCTGGCATATACCATTTTCTAAGGCACAGCATACGGAGTGTGGATTAAAAAGGTGGTGTCCTCCTTCAAGGAAATAGCCATCATACCACATTTGTAAATCTTCATAACAGACAGAGGGATTATCACGGCATAATTTTTTTACTTCATCTTCATTAAAACCAAAATAATTGTCATAAACAGAACTGTACATAAAATTATATTCATTAAACATATTTAACTCTGAACCGCTTGAATATTTTGCAATAGGAAGCACACCTGTCATATATACAAGGTCTGTATAAGGCCGGTCTTTTAACAGCCCCTTTAAAAATTTAAGAAAATGTTTTTTATCATTTTCAGACATAAAACTTTCATTAAAACAAAAATCCCATTCATCAAATATAAATATAAATGACTGTGAAGAAGAAGTTAAAAAATCACTTATTGAAATCCTAGGACTTTTATGGATATTAAAAAGTTCCTCTATGTCAGATATAAGCATATTTTTAATATAATTAATATATTCTGTATAAGAATTGCATTCATCTGGTGTTTTGCTGAAATCTATTTGTATCACATTATGCTGGTTCAGATGCTTATTATAAGACGGGTCTTTTGCAATAGCAAGGTTTTTAAACATTTCATGGTTATCCTGGTTTCTTGTATAATAAGCCCCGAGCATATTGGCATTGATTGTCTTGCCAAAACGGCGTGGCCTGGTAATACAGACAAAGCAGTTATCTGTTCCAATACGTTTATTTAAATGTCCAATTAACTGGCTTTTATCTACATAAGTATTCCTGCGCAAAGTTTTCTGGAACATAATAGCTGCATTATCTGTATTTAAATAAAACATTATAAATCCTCCCTGTAAGAATTTAAATAATTATTTCTTCATTTCAATCCGTATTGTTGAAACTACTGCATAAATAACAGTTATGGCAATTACTGCAATGAAAAAATATAATATCCACTTAAAGCCTGTTACTATCCAGGCTGCATCTAATGTAAATATAATTCCAATAAGTGCAAATACAATACCAGACTGCCTGTAATGAGGCTTTTTATCCATTGTACTGCGTTCTTCTTCTGATGCATACAGCCAGGCATTGTTTAACAAAACCCCTTTTTCCCTGAACTGGAAGCTGCTTAATATATAAGCAGTGGCAGCAAGGCATATACATATAATAATTCCAAGTGTACCCATAACATATCCGCCTCCTTATTTTTTATTTGTTTTCTTCTATACCAGCAATTTTAACACAAATGCCTGTATAATGCTACTGGGTAAATGTAAATTATATGCCAGGTTTCAATTAAATCTTTACATTTTCCAGACATCATGTTAAAATACCGTTGTATTGTAATGAGTAACACAGACAGCCGCGCCTGTATTTCAGGTACAGGTGAGGAAAGTCCGGGCTCCACAGGGCAGGATGCCGGATAACGTCCGGTGGAGGTGACTCCCAGGATAGTGCAACAGAAAATAACCGCCCGCCAATGGCAGGTAAGGGTGAAAAGGCAAGGTAAGAGCTTACCGCTTCCCTGGTAACAGGAAAGGCTGTGTAAACCCCATCCGGAGCAAGGCCAGACAGGAACAATACAGTTGCCCGCTGTGTTCCGGGTAGGCTGCTTGAACCTGCTGGTGACAGCAGGGCCAGATAGATGGCTGTCTGATACAGAACCCGGCTTACAGTGTTGCTCATTATACTACATATTATAGTAAGTTATACTTAAATAAAAAGATTTTCCCAGGCAGGGGTTTAATACATACCTTGCAGAAATGAGGTTAAAATATGCCGCTCACACCAATGATGCAGAATTATATAGAAACCAAGCAGGAATACAATGATTGTATTCTTTTTTATCGTTTAGGGGATTTTTATGAAATGTTCTATGAAGATGCACAGGTTTGTTCAAAGGAACTTGAACTTACCCTTACATCTAAAAGCTGCGGGCTTCCAGAACGTGCTCCTATGTGTGGTGTACCATTCCATGCTGCCAGTACATATTTAAATAAACTTGTAAATAAAGGTTATAAAGTTGCAATATGTGAACAGGTGGAAGACCCAAAAGAGGCAAAAGGGCTTGTAAAAAGGGAAGTAGTCCGGATTGCCACACCTGGGACCAACCTTGACCCGCAGGCCCTTGATGAAAGCAGGAATAATTATCTTATGTGTGTACTGTATACAGTAAATGCGTATGGTGCAGCATATGTTGATGTAACCACAGGCAGTTTTTATATGACAGAATTTGATACAGAGAATAAACTGCTTGATGAAATCAGTAAAATATCACCTTCTGAAATAATATGCAATGATTCATTCCTTGTATCAGGGGTTGACTTAGAGGATTTAAGGGGAAGGTTAAATATATCAGTATCAAGTGTCAGTTCATGGTATTTTGATGAGGATAAGTGTAAAAAAGTCCTTATGGAGCATTTCCATACAGGTTCTTTGTCAGGGCTTGGGCTTGATGACTACAGTATAGGGGTAATTGCTTCCGGCGCAGTAATGCAGTATCTTATAGAAACACAGAAAATTTCGCTTGACCATATAACTTCTATTAAACCATATTCCCCAGGAAATTATATGATGCTTGACCGCTCTACAAGGAGAAACCTTGAGCTTTGTGAAACAATGCGTGAAAAATCCAAAAGGGGTTCTTTGTTCTGGGTTCTTGATAAGACAAAAACAGCAATGGGAAAAAGGCTTTTGCGCAAGTCAATTGAGCAGCCCCTTGTAAATGCAGCAGAAATTAATAAAAGGCTTGATATTATAACAGAATTAAATAATAATGCAATTTCAAGGGAAGAACTAAGGGAATATTTAAACCCGGTACAGGACCTTGAACGGCTTATTGCCAAAATCAGCTACAGAAGTGCAAATCCAAGGGATTTAATAGCATTCAGGCAGTCGCTTTCAATGCTCCCGCATATTAAAACATTGCTTTCTTCATTTAAGAAAACGGGGCTTAGGGAGTTTGCAGAGAACCTTGATGATTTAAGGGATTTATATGAACTTGTGGAAAGTTCCATAGAAGAAGAGCCGCCAATATCCATAAGGGAAGGCGGTATTATAAAAGATGGATATAACAGTGAAGCAGACCAGCTCAAAAGAGCCAAGACAGAAGGCAAGAACTGGCTTGCAGAGCTTGTGGAAGAGGAGAAACAGCGTACAGGAATTAAAAATTTAAGGGTAAAATATAATAAAGTATTTGGTTATTATCTTGAAGTTACCAATTCATATAAAGAACTTGTACCAGAGGACTGGACAAGGAAACAGACACTTGCCAATGCTGAAAGGTATACAACCATGCGCCTTAAAGAACTTGAAGATACAATACTTGGGGCTGAGGACAGGCTTTGCTTGCTTGAATACAATATTTTCTGCCAGATAAGGGAGAAGATTTATGATAATATCGGGCGTGTACAGACAACGGCGCAGATAATTGCCAATATAGATATGTTTTCTTCCCTTGCACTTGTGGCAGAGCAGAATAATTATGTGCGTCCTGTAATAAATAAAAAAGGCTGTATTGAAATTAAGAACGGACGCCACCCCGTAGTTGAAAAGATGATTAACAATGACTTATTTGTTGCTAATGATACATTTCTTGATAATAATGAAAACAGGATTGCAATTATCACAGGCCCTAATATGGCTGGCAAATCCACATATATGCGCCAGACAGCATTAATTGTATTAATGGCACAGATTGGCTCATTTGTCCCGGCAGACAGTGCAAATATATGTATTGCAGACAGGATATTTACAAGGGTAGGTGCATCAGATGACCTTGCAAGCGGCCAGAGCACATTTATGGTAGAGATGACGGAGGTTGCCAATATTATCCGGAATGCAACGAAGAACAGCCTTATAATACTTGACGAAATAGGCAGGGGTACAAGCACATTTGACGGATTAAGCATAGCATGGGCTGTTATAGAGCATATAGCCAATACAAAACTGCTTGGCGCCAAAACACTTTTTGCAACACATTACCATGAACTTACAGAGCTTGAAGGCAGGCTTTCAAGTGTAAATAATTACTGCATTGCAGTAAAAGAACAGGGTGATGATATAGTATTTTTAAGGAAAATAATAAAAGGCGGTGCTGATAAAAGTTATGGCATACAGGTTGCAAAGCTTGCAGGTGTGCCAGAAAGTGTACTTGTACGTGCAAGGGAAATAGCAGCAAAACTTAGTGAAAATGATATAATGGAGCGTGCAAAAGATATAGATACAGGCATGGAAACAGATGATAACATTCCAGAAATCTATTATGGTGTAGAACAGCAGGAAGCTAAAAAGAAAAAAAGGCGTAAAACGGAAAGTGAAACAGAAGCAGAGAAAATGGGGCAGCTTTCATTATTTGGAACTAATAATGGGAATATTAAAACAGATGATATAATAATAGAACTCCATGACCTTGATTTATCAAATATAACGCCTATTGATGCTATGAATATTTTATATAAAATGCAGACGAAATTAAGAAACAGGATTTAGTATGGAGGGGAAATATGCCTATACAGGTTCTTGATGAAGATACAGTGAATAAAATTGCTGCTGGTGAGGTTATAGAAAGACCTGTGGCAGTAGTTAAGGAATTACTGGAAAATGCTATTGATGCAGGGGCAGATTCTGTTACCGTGGAGATAAAAGATGGTGGTAAAAGCTTAATACGTGTAACTGATAATGGGGATGGCATAAGTGAAGAAGATGTAAGACTTGCATTTACCCCGCATGCAACAAGCAAAATAAGGCAGATTAAAGACCTTTTATCTATATCTACACTTGGTTTCAGGGGTGAGGCACTTGCAAGCATTGCATCTGTTTCACAGCTTGAAATGCTGACCAAGACAAGGGATTCATTTAACGGTTCAAGGTATGTTATTGAAGGAGGTACTGAAAAATCTTTTGGGCAGGCGGGATGCCCTGATGGCACTACTTTTATTGTACATAACCTTTTTTATAACACTCCTGCAAGGCTTAAATTCTTAAAGACACCGCAGACAGAAGCAGGTTATATAAGCAGCACGGTTGAGCATATGGCACTTTCAAACCCTGCGGTTTCATTCAGGTTTATAAACCAGAACCAGCCAAGGCTTAATACATCAGGCAATGGCAATTTAAAAGATGTAATTTACAATATATTTGGCAGGGACATAACATCAAACCTTCTTGAAGCAGATGCTATAAAAAACAGCTGTGAAATAAGCGGCTTTATCGGCAAACCTGTAATATCGCGTGGCAACAGGGGCTGTATAAATTATTTTGTCAATGGCAGGTATATTAAAAGTAATATTATAAACCGTGCAATAGAAGAAGCATATGCACCATATATGATGAACCATAAGTATCCATTTATAGTATTGTATTTTAAAATTAACCCCGGGCTTATAGATATAAATGTACATCCGCAGAAAATGGAAGTACGTTTTACTAATGAAAAAGAGTTATATAATGATATTTATAATGCAGTATCTGAAACATTAAAACACAAGGAATTTATACCAGAAATGGTATTTGGCGGGGATAAAAATAATCCAGGGGCTTCTGTTGTAAAACAAGATAAAGGTAATAATATTAAAAAAGAAAAACAGGAAGAAAAAGAAGTAATATTAAGAGTCCCGGAACAAAAAGAAATTAATAATTTATTTGGAATTGTAACAGAAAATAATAGCAAAGAAACAGAAAATAAAAAAGAAATGCCTGCAAAGAATACAGAAACCAAATTCCGTGAAATTGCTGCTTATAATGCACATAATACCAGGCAGGAAACATTATTTGAAACAGATATAATGTCAGCACAGGCAGAAAAAGATATTAAAATAACCGGGCAGGTATTTTCTACATACTGGATATTGGAATATGGCGACAACATGTTCCTTATAGACCAGCACGCAGCACATGAAAAAGTCCTTTATGAAAGGTTTATGAAGCAGATAGAAAACAACCAGGTATTTACACAGATGTTAAACCCTCCTGTTGTAGCAAGCCTTTCAATGGCAGAACAGCAGGTTTTAGAAGAAAATATGCAGGTATTTAAAAAGCTTGGATATATTATTGAAAACTTTGGCGGGAAGGAATATATGTTAAGCGGGGTGCCAGCCCAGCTTCCAGATATTTCAACAAAGGAACTTTTTCTTGAAATAATAGACGGGCTTTTAGATAATAAAGCAGTAATTGCCAAAGAAACATTACTTTCACGTGTTGCAACAATGTCATGCAAAGCCGCCATAAAGGGTGGCAGCAGCCTTGATACAAGACAGGCACATGAACTTTTAAAAGAACTTATGGCGCTTGATAACCCATATAACTGCCCGCATGGGCGTCCTGTAATGATAAAAATAACAAAAAGGGAACTAGAAAAGAAATTTAAGCGTATTATTTAAGTCTGGAAGGCAGGTATTTTTTAATGAAAAAACCTCTTATTATAATAACAGGCCCTACGGCATCAGGCAAAACACAGCTTTCAATAGAGATTGCCAAAGCAATTAACGGGGAAATTGTTTCCGCTGATTCAATGCAAGTTTACCGTGGAATGGATATTGGGACTGCTAAAATCCGTAAAGAAGAAATGCAGGGGATAAGGCATTACCTTATTGATGAATTTGAGCCGTGGGAAGAATTTAATGTTGCAATTTTTAAAGAACGGTGCAGCCAGTGCATACAGGAAATTTACAGCCATAATAAAGTGCCAGTTATAGCTGGAGGCACAGGTTTTTATATACAGGCTGTTTTATACAATATAGATTTTAAAGAAACAGAAATGGACAGTGCATACCGTGAAAAACTATGGCATTTTGTAGATGTACATGGTGCAAGTGCACTGCATAATGAACTGGCAAAGATAGATAAAGTTTCGGCAGAAACAATACATGAAAATAATATTAAACGTGTAATAAGGGCAATGGAGTATTACCACCAGACAGGGACTCCGATATCAGGGCATAATGAAGAGGAACGTAAAAAAGAACCAGCATATTTATTTAAATATTTTGTATTAAACCTTCCACGTGAAATACTTTATAACCGGATAAACCAGCGTGTAGATATAATGCGTGAAAACGGGCTTGAAGATGAAGTAAGGGCATTAATGGCAAAAGGCTGCACAAAAGACATGGTATCAATGCAGGGGCTTGGATATAAGGAAATAATCAATGCGATAGAAACAGGAGAGCCGCTTGACAGTGCATTTGACAAAATAAAACAGGAAACAAGGCATTTTGCCAAAAGGCAGATTACATGGTTTAAAAGAGAAAAAAATACAGAATGGATAGAAAAAGACCGGTTTGGAACTGAAGAAGAACTGGCATCTTATTGTATTTCAGAATGCAGGAAGATATTATAAGAAGAAGGGATAATATAAATGAAAAAAGTGGTTATTTTTGATTTTGATTATACGTTAGGTGATTCAACAGAAGGAATTGTCCAAAGCATTAATTATGCATCAGGCAGGATGGGGATTGAAAGTCCTGGAAAAGATAAAATTGTAAAAACAATAGGCATGTCACTGGCAAAAACATATGAAGCATTAACAGGGAAAAACAACCCACAAGAAATAAAAACATTTGAGAAATATTTTAAAGAAAAAGCAGATGAGGTTATGGTTTCTAATACATCTCTTTATAACGGTGTTGCAAAAATGCTTGAAAACCTGCATAGCAGGGGATTAAAAACTGCAATAGTAACAACAAAATACCATTACAGGATTGAACAGATATTAAAGGTTAATAATGCAGTCCATCTTGTAGATGCTATAATTGGCTGTGAGGATGTAAGGCTGCCAAAACCTGCACCAGAGGGAATATTTAAAATAAAGGAACAGTTTAATGCAAGCCTTGAAGAAATTTTATATATTGGTGACAGCCTGGTTGATGCAGAAACAGCACAGGCGGCAGGTGTGGATTTTACCGCAGTTTTAACAGGGCAGGCATTACGTAATGAATTTGAAAAATACCCTTATGCCAGCATTATAAATAAGGTAACAGACCTTGGTTAATTGTTGCAATGGCACAACAGGAGGATTAATTATGCAGGGTAAAAAAATTTTTACAGAAACAAAGCGGCTTATATTAAGGGAAATGGTACAGGATGATTTTGACAGCCTGTGTAAAATACTTAAAGATAAAGAAGTTATGTATGCTTATGAGGGTGCATTTAATAACAGGGAAGTACAAGAATGGCTTGATAAACAGATAACCCGTTATAAAACAGATGGCTTCGGGCTATATGCAGTTATTTTAAAGGAAACAGGTGTTATGATTGGACAATGCGGGCTTACAATGCAGGATATTCCAGGCAAAAAAGTTATTGAAACAGGGTATCTTTTCCAGAAAAAATACTGGCATAACGGATATGCTACAGAAGCGGCAAAGGCGTGTAATGAATATGCCTTTAATATATTAGGTACAGATGAGGTTTATTCAATTATCAGGGATAATAACACTGCTTCACAGAATGTTGCAAAACGCAATGGAATGGTTAAAACTGGTGCATTTATAAAACATTACAGGGGCATTGATATGCCGCATTATATTTATGTTGCCAGAAATACATCTTTTTAAAAATATATTTTATATCTGCGCTTCCTTAGTATTCTTTTACAATATTTACATTATTTCCAGGATTTTTCTGTAACCCATAACATGTAATTCCTGGATTTATTTTATTTAATTTGGTAATCTGTGTTTTATAGTCTTTTAATAATAGCTCTGGGCGTTTTTTATATTCTGCCTGTAATCCGGAAAAATGGAAAAATTAAAAGTATATATTTTTTGATATGGTGACAGGATTGCACCAGCTAAATTGTTTTATAAGTGAAGGAGTAAAATCTTTCACAGCAAATGATGTGTTATGAAAGAAGGTGGAATATGGATGAATCAGAAGCGAGGAGATTAGTAACAACATATTCAAACCTTATTCTGCGGATTAGCTATACGTACTTGAAATCCACTTATGAAGCAGAAGATGTCTGCCAGAATGTATTTTTAAAGTATATGGATGATAAAACAGAATTTTTGGATGAGAAGCATGAAAAAGCATGGATTATCCGGACAACCATTAATACCTGTAAAAATGTGCTAAAAAGCGCATACCACAAAAAAGTTGTTATTATGGATAATGTTCTTGGAGATACAGTAAAGGAAGAACTATATCCAGAGGTCAGGGAGCAGGTATTGCTTTTGCCAAAAAATTACCGTATAGCTATTTATCTGTTTTATTTTGAAGGATATAACGTAAAAGAGATTGCAGCAGCAATGGGGAAAAGTGAAAATGCTGTTACCCTTTACTTAAGCAGGGGACGCAAAAAACTAAAAGGACTATTAAAAGATTATGGGAAAGGACGGATGGCACATTATGAATGATAATTGGAAAGATAGTTATGTAGAATCTATGGAACAAATAAAATTTACAGAAAAGCAGCAGGAAAGGATGGTGGACTTTATGGTAAATAATACAGGAAAAAAAGAAAAACATATGCCAGCGTCCAGGACAGGTATGTCTTTTAAGATAAGGCGGCTTGCCATTGCATGTATCTGCTTCTGCATAATTACAGCAGGTGCAGCAGCTGCCAATGCTGCCGGGGTGTTTAAACCTGTATCAGAGGCATTCCGGGAGGTATTCCATCTGGATGCAGACACCGCCCGGATTACGGATTATACAGGCAGCAGTCTTGGTATAACTGATACTTCGGGTAATGTATCAGTTACAGCAGATGCCGTTCTTGGGGATGACTATAATTTTGCAGTAGTATTCTCTATTAAAAAAGAGGACGGGACAGCATTTAAAGAAGATGATATCCGGGCATTAAATTCGGAACAGAACGATGTAAGTTTCCGTTACATGAATATCATTACAAATAAAAAGGCAGACGGTCAAAAGATGGGCAACCAAGGCAGGGATTTTTACTTTTATGATGCCAACCCTGATGACCCTTCATTCCAGCTTCTGTATACCTGTACGTCAGATATCCCTGGCAGCACCGGGGAAGTCAATGCCTTTTTTAGCGATTTTGGCTACTATGACTCCTCTGCACACTTTGTTACTGTTGCATCTGGCTGCTGGAACATAAAATTCCAGCTTGATTATGTAAATTCTGCCAGGCATCTTGCCACCGGCCAGCAAATAAAGCAGGGCAAAGAAACAATTATAGTAAAAAAGGCAGATATATCGCCTGTTGGCTTCCACATTGAGTTTGAAACAGAAAACATGGAAGACATAGAAGAAATGCCGGGTATTGTGAAAAATTTCCCTGTTGAACTTGTTTTAACAGATGGAAAGAAAATTAATTTGAAGAAAAAGAGCAAGGCATTCTCCCTATGGATTGAAAATAACAGCACATATGCTACGTATGGTAATACATTCCAGCAAATTATCCCAGTAGAGCAGATGAAATCCCTGCATATAGGAAACCTTAAGCTGGATTTTTAGCAGTTAATTTATTTTGCAAAAAACAGTTGACAAATCTGGTCTGTTGTTATAGACTTAATGTAAGCATTGGTCTATAGTGACAGACCAGATTTCGTTAAAAAGGAGGATTATATTTATGGAGTATCTTAAACTATGTGACAGCGATTACCGTTTTATGCTGGTTGTATGGGAACATGCACCAGTAAACTCAGGCAGTCTTGTAAAATTGTGCAGCCAGGTTTTAGGCTGGAAGAAATCAACTACATATACTACCATTAAGAAACTCTCTGAAAAGGGATATATTAAAAATGAAAATGCAGTTGTTTCAGTTTTAATTGGAAAGGAACGTGTGCAAAGAGATGAATCAGCTTATTTTGTTGAAAGGACATTTGGCGGTTCACTTCCACAGTTCCTGGCGGCTTTCTTAGGAGGAAAGAAAATTACAACAGAAGAGGCAGAAAAAATTAAGAAACTGATTGACCAGCACAGTGAAGAATAAGGAAAAGAGGTGGGAAATATGTTATACCAGTTATTTTCCAGTATTCTGGATATGGCACTTATATCATGTCCTGTTATTATTGTAATTCTTTTTGTACGTGGCATTATGTACCCGTTCCCTAAAAAATACAGGTATTTTATATGGGGCATTGTGGGAATACGTTTAATCTGCCCATTTGCTGTTTCATCACCAGCCAGTATATTTAACCTGGCAGGAACGGTCAGAATGGTTACTATGGAAAAAGAGGACAGCAGCAAAACAAATAAAAGTGCTGTAAAGAATAATATACCTGTGGATAGTAAAATTCCATCTGGTTTTTCTGGAAGTTTACAGGATAGTGTAAGTATAAATATACTAAAAGAAAACAAACCTTCCATTAGTATATCTGTGCCTGTTACTGGTATAGAACCTTTTATTAAATATGGCACATTTGTGTGGCTGGCAGGTATTATAATTATATTGTCATGGAATTTTTATATGGTATCTGGCATGAAAAAGCATCTTGAAAGGGCAGTATTATTTGAAGACAATATTTATGAATGTGAAAATATCCCTTCACCTTTTGTCTTAGGTATCCTGCATCCTAAGATTTATATTCCCTTCCAGTTAAGAAAAGAAGAACAGAAATATATTTTAAAACATGAAAAGTACCATATAATGCGCAAGGATTATATTATTAAGCCGGTGTCATTTTTGCTGGCATGTATTTACTGGTTTAACCCTTTAGTATGGATATCATATTTCCTGATGGTGCGTGATATGGAGATGAGCTGTGATGAATATGTATTACAGAATATGGATGCCAGTATACGTAAAGATTACAGCATGTCTTTATTAGGATTTGCTACAAACCAGAGGGTAAAAAATGCAGGGTTGTTGTCTTTTGGTGAAACAGATACAAGAAAGCGGGTGGTTAATGTGTTAAATTTTAAAAAACATGGAAAATGGATTGGTGTAATGGCAGTGTCGTTAATTCTGGGAGCAGGGGCAGCATGCCTTACAAATGCTTATGGTGCAGATAAAGAAGCTGTAAAGAAAATTGAGGGTAAAACAGTAAATGAAACCGGAAAGAAAACTGGCAATGAAGAAAAAGATATAAAAAATGAAGCCCTGGTTGCAAATGCAACAATACATGGATATGATGTACAGGTTGTTTATATACCAGATGGAGAACTTCCAGATAAAGCGGATTTGGAATTTGGCATGTACAGTGGCAGGTTCGCAATAAGGACTTATAAAGATAATGTAAAATATGCAGAATACCCGCTGGACTTTGGTATTAATGATATGGTTTATTATCCAGAGGAAGGATTTGGACTGTCTGTTAAAGATTATAACGGGGATGGGGAAAATGATGATTTTGCATTAGGGCAGGGGCAGACGCCATTGCCGGGACTTGGGAACTTTATGTATTACCAGTTTTTTAATGTGGATGAAAATGGAAACATCACAAGATATACACTTTCTACAAAAGATGGAAAAAGTGTAATAACAATTCCAGATGAATATTCCAAAGACTTTAAATGCAAAGATGGAGAAATCACATACCAGGCATTAACAGAAGATGGCGTAAAAAAGCAGGCTGCCAGTGTTACCATGGAAATACCTGTTACGGATAATTATATCTTTTCAGATGAAGATATCCAGACGGCAAAAAAAGCAGTAAAAAGTTATTTTAAAAAAGTATTTGAAAACTGCACAATTAAAAAACTCTGGTTTGATAAAGATGCCTACCAGAAAAATGTAACATATTTTTCTGACCTATATGGAAAAGATGATATAATTATCCTGCTTTCTAATTTTTATGTAAGTAAGGACTACTGTAAAGATAATTCCCTGTACAAAGACTACACTTATAGATATTTTATGTGGGTTATGAGCAGAAATGAAAATGAAGACTGGAAAGTGGAAACATATGGATATTGATTAATAAATTACAATTTTATAAATAACATTATGGCAGATAACTAAATGATGATTCCCTGTTTATTATCTGCCATTTACTGGTTCTATAAATATAATACAAGATTTCAGGGAATACAGCCAGCAATTTATTTTTGAAACTAAAGGAATATATATGAAAGACGATTAAAGTGTGGTATAATGGTTTCAGAAAATTTTAATGAATATTATAAAATTGAATATTTAAATTTGAAATATACAATCATGTAAATTAAATTGGAGGATAGTTTATGGAACTGGATACACAGATTTTAATTAAAGAGGCTGAGAACTTTAGTGTTATTATTTCTGCACAAAATCATGTTTCACTTATTGGAGTTACTGATGGTAAGAAAGTTGGGACATATGTTGAACATTTGTTTCAAGATTATCTAAAAAAGAAATATACAATGACCGTTGGGAGCAGTGCTTATGGTATTGATTTACCATCTGTTAATACAGATATAAAAACAACCAGCCATGTCCAGCCCCAAAGCAGTTGCCCTTTTAAATCAGCAAGGCAAAAGATATTTGGTTTAGGTTACAATTTACTTGTGTTTGTGTACGATAAGAAGGATACCACTGATAAATGTACTTTGCAGATTACCCATTGCACTTTCATAGAATCAAAAAGAACATCCGATTATACAATTACCGCATTACTCAGGCAAATGCTTTCTGTTAATGCAAACAAAGAAGATATTATTGGATTGCTTTATGACAAAAATGTACCAGGAGATGATATTATATATAATGACCTTGCAGATGAAATTCTTGCAAATCCTCCTGAACAAGGTTATTTGACTATAAGCAATGCATTACAGTGGAGATTGCAATATAAAAGGGTTATTGAATTAAATAATGAAGTCGGGGGTATTGTGAATTTTGTCTGGTAATAAAAAAAAAGAATTTGGTGATTATCAAACACCATTACATTTTTGTATAAAAGTTTGCAAGTATATTAAAGATGACGTCTTAGAATATTCTCCTGAAGCAATTGTTGAACCAACATGTGGGACAGGTAATTTTATTTCTGCTGCTTTAACTGTTTTTGATTGTGATAAAGTTTATGGATTAGAAATTAATCAAAAATATGTTAAAGAAGCACAGAAAAAACTTCCAGGTGCAAATATTGTTTTGGGGGATGTTTTTGATTTAACTATGCATCAGCTATGCACAGAAGAAAATGTTTTAATTATTGGAAATCCTCCATGGGCAACTAATTCAGAATTGTTATATAATCTGCCGGAAAAGATGAATTTTAAGAAATTACGTGGAATAGATGCATTAACAGGCTCTTCAAATTTTGATATTGGTGAATATATTATCCTTCATCTTATTGATGAATATAAAAATACTGATAGCACTCTTTGCATGTTGTGTAAAACTTCTGTTGCCCGCAATGTTATTTTGGAAATATCACGAAATGAAATTGCACATAAGAAAATTGAAATGCTTTATTTTGATAGCAAAAAAGTTTTTGGGGTTTCTGTGTCTGCCTGTATTTTGATAGTCCAATTAACTTCAAACATCTTATTAAGAAAAAATTTTTTTTGTAATATTAAAGATATAGAAAATTATGAGTTGATAGATACTATTACTGTACATAATGGTATTATTAAAACATCAAAAATAAAAGTTGACCTTGAGGGAAAATGCCAGCTATTATGGCGGCAAGGAGTAAAACATGATTGTAGTAAAGTTATGGAACTGGAATTTAAAGATGGAAGATTTATTAACAAAAATAATGAGCAAGTTTCTATAGAAGATACACTGGTTTTTCCATTAGTTAAATCAAGCCATTTTAAAAAACCTGTTATTTTTGAATTTTCTAAATATGTAATTGTTACACAAAATAAAGCAGGACAAGATACTTCGTATATAAAAAAAGAGTTACCATATACTTGGAAATATTTAAATGACCATATTGACAACTTTAATAACAGAAAAAGTATTATTTATAAAAATGCACCTCCTTTTTCAATGTTTGGCGTTGGTGATTATAGTTTTTCTCCATATAAAGTAGGTTTATCTGGATTTTATAAAAAACCTTTATTTTCGCTGTTATATTCAGAAAAACCTGTAATGACAGATGATACAGCATATTTTTTGTCATTTGATAATTATGATATGGCATATTGTATGATGCTTTTGTTGAATAGTGCAACAGTACAGGATTTTTTGTTGTCAATTGCATTTCTTGATAATAAGCGTCCATATACTATAAAGTTATTATCCCGTATAGATTTTCATAAATGCATATGTGAAGTATCTTATGAGGAAATCCAACAAACAGAAAGTAAATTACAATTAGAGAAATACATTACAATGGAAAGGTATATAGAATTTACCAAGTTAATTAATTCAATGTCTTAACTATTTTTATTCTTGTTAATTCTTTGGGTTTTCCTGTTTTTTGTTGCAAACAAATATTATTAATGGGCTGGCAATTCCAAAGTGGTTTTACGGACAAGCACGTTTCCACTTGGATGGGTCACGCAACGGCGCATAAAATCTGAAAATACCAGATTTAAGCGCCGGCGGACCCATACAGCTGTCCTTTAAAACCACATTTGGAATTTTGCCAGCTGACCTATAGATTGCAGTTCTGTTATAGTTATGCTATACTTAATATTGTTAAATATAACTATATAGAAGAAAATACGGGGGATATACAATGGCAGAATTAGAAAACAGCAAAGATTTAATTAGTGTGTTATGGAGTGGGGCAGATATACTCCGTTCAAAAATGGATGCAAATGAGTATAAGGATTATTTGCTAGGAATTGTTTTCTACAAATACTTATCTGATTCATTTTTGATTAAGATTTATGATTTGCTCTATGATGATAAACCAGCATCATTAAAAGTTGCATTGGAAGCTTACAGGGAAGCTTTGGAAGATGAAAGTGCTGGGGAATTAAAAGAACAGATTAAGGCAGAATGCCATTATATAATTGAACCGGAACTGACATACACATGCTTTGCAGATGCAGCAAGAAATAATTCATTTAACCGTGAACAACTGCAAAAAGCATTCAATAACATTGAACAGAGTGACCCGTTATTTGCAGATTTATTTACAGATATTGATTTGTATTCTAACCGTCTGGGAACAGGCGGCCAGAAGCAGAGTGATACAATTTCAAGCCTGGTTAAGGAAATTGATAAAGCAGATTTGCTAAACTCTGATTCAGATGTACTTGGCAATGCTTATGAATACCTGATTGGGCAGTTTGCTTCTGAAACAGGAAAGAAAGCAGGGGAGTTCTATACACCACAGGCTGTATCTAAAATTTTAACAAAAATAGCTATTACAGGACAAGAAACAAAGAAAGGATTATCTGTATACGACCCATGTATGGGTTCTGGTTCACTTCTTTTAAATGCAAAGAAATACTCTGCAGAACCAAATTACATAAAATATTATGGACAGGAATTAATGACATCTACATATAACCTGGCAAGAATGAACATGTTCTTACACGGGATTGTACCAGAAAACCAAAACTTGCGTAATGCTGATACCCTTGACGGGGACTGGCCTGTTGGAGAAGAAACAGACTTCAATATGGTTCTTATGAATCCGCCTTACTCCGCAAAATGGAGCGCAGCATCAGGATTTTTACAAGATGAAAGATTTAGCGATTACGGAGTATTAGCACCTAAATCAAAGGCAGATTACGCATTTTTACTTCATGGCTTATATCATTTAAAAAACAATGGGACTATGGCTATTGTACTGCCTCACGGGGTTTTATTCAGAGGTGCAGCAGAAGGGAAAATAAGAGAAAAATTACTTCGTTCAGGAAATATCTATGCAGTAATTGGTTTGCCGGCAAACTTATTTTACAACACATCTATCCCTACATGCATTATTGTTTTAAAGAAACATAGAGATGGGAGAGATGTATTATTTATAGATGCTTCCCGGAAATTTGATAAAGGTAAAAAACAAAATACCATGACAGACGGGCATATAGATTCTGTTATTGGGTTATATAATAAAAGAGAAACTGTAGAAAAAGAATCCTTCCTTGCCAGTTTTGAAGATATCGAAAAAAATGACTTCAATCTTAACATTCCAAGATATGTAGATAATTTTGAGAAAGAAAAAGAAATAGACCTGAATATGCTTTTAGCAGATATGAAAAAAACAGATAAAGAAATAGAACAAGTCCAAGGGGAATTTTTATCACTTCTCAAAGATTTAACTTCTCCAGATGAAAATATAATGTCATCATTAAATGACCTTATTGGAATGATAGAGAGGTGACTGGCATGAATAATCCAAAGATTAGGTTTAAGAGGTATACGGATGACTGGGAGCAGCGGAAATTCGGTGAGATATTCATAGAATATTCAGAAAAGAACCATTTAGAGTTACCACCACTTACAATAATTCAAGGTGGAGGAACTGTTAAAAGAAATGAATCTGACAGGAATATTTTATATGATAAGTCCAGTTTATCAAATTACAAATTAGTAAAGAAAGATGATTTTATTTTACATTTGCGTTCATTTGAAGGTGGTTTAGAAAAAACAACATGTGATGGTATTGTAAGCCCTGCATATCATACATTTCATGGAATTAATGCAGATTCAAGATTTTACTATTCATATTTTCGTTCATTTGATTTTATTAAAAAAAAGTTAGTGCCTCACATATATGGGATTCGTGATGGTAAGAGTATAGATGTAAATGGAATGAGAAGTATTAAAATTCCATATCCAACATATATAGAACAAAAGAAAATGGGAGATTATATTGATTACTTTGATAATCTTCTCACCTTTTACAAGCGAAAGTGTGAGGAAATAAAAACACTAAAAAAATATATGCTTCAAAAAATGTTTCCACAAAATGGCATGAATATTCCAAAAATCAGGTTTGATGGATTTACAGATGCTTGGGAACAGCGTAAGCTTCCTGAATTTGTGGAATTTTTCAATGGATTAACATATACACCAGATGATGTGAGGGAATCGGGTACATTGGTTTTAAGATCTTCTAATGTTAAAAATGGTGAGATTGTCGATGCAGATAATGTATATGTGGAATCAGAAAAAGTCACTTCCGAAAATGTAAAAGTTGGGGACATTGTAGTAGTTGTAAGAAATGGTTCTCGTGCTTTGATCGGAAAACACGCTGAAATAAAGGAAAATATGCCCAATACGGTTATCGGAGCATTTATGTCAGGCATTCGTTCAAAACACTCATCTTTCGTAAATGCTCTGTTAGACACATCTCAATTTGAGAAAGAAATTGAGAAAAATATGGGGGCAACTATTAACCAGATTACGGGTTATATGTTTTCAAAAATGGAGTTTATGATTCCATCATCAGCAGAACAAGAGAGAATTGGGAACTATTTTAAAAGTCTCGACCACCTCATCACTCTTCACCAGCGTAAGTGTGATGAATTACAAAGTATTAGAAAATTTATGTTACAAAATATGTTTGTATAAGGAGTGGTGATTTGATTAAATTATATCATGGTAGTAATATTGCTGTTGAAAAACCTAAAATTTTAAAGTCTGACCGAAGGCTTGATTTTGGCACAGGTTTTTATCTTACATCAAGCTATGAACAAGCGGAAAGATGGGCATTCCTTACAACAAAAAGACGGGGAGAGGGAAAACCAGTAATTACATCATATAACTTCAATGAGAAAATATTATCTTACCTGAAAGTGATACGGTTTGAGGGAACATCTGTTAAATGGCTGGAGTTTGTAGCAAATAACCGAAATGTAAAAGATTTTACAGATAATTCAGATATTGTTATTGGTCCCGTTGCTAATGACAGGACAATGCCAGTTCTTAAATTGTATTTTTCTGGTATATATAATGAAGCGGAAACTATTAAAAGGCTTTTACCGCAAAAACTGAAAGACCAATATGCATTCAAGAGTGAAAAATCTCTTAAAGCGTTAGTTCTTAGTGAGGTGATTGAACGGTGAAAAATGAAATGGTATTTATTCTTTCTTTTTATAATGAAAAAGTATCACAAATGATAATTGAAAAATATGGATTTAAACCAATTACAGCCCTTAGAAAATTCCTTTTTTCTGAAACATACCGTATGCTTGCAGACAAGGAACTTGAAATGTGGGATTTTAGTCCGTTTGGGATTTTTGATATGTGGGAAGCTGAACAAGTTACTGGAAATCCACGCAATTCTTTATATTTAAGGAGGGATTGATATGGATAAGGAAATGGAATTTTTCATTTTTTTAATTGAAAACTATGCATATTATAAAAATACTACGGGTGATAAGGTTTTGAGGTTATGGGATAAGCTGGAATTAACAGATTTTATATATGGTATGTATGAAATGTATCATATTGAACGCCTGGAAAACGCATTTGAGGATATTGACAAGCTTATTGCAAAAAAACAAATGCAGGATGTTTTATAATACTAAAAGAGATGATAAAAATTCCAGAATTAGAATCAATAATTGAAAATAAATTAATTGAATAGTTAGCTTATGGGGATTTCCAGTGGATTTACAGAACAGAGTTAAAACTGAAGTTTATCAGTGGGTATTATATTTTGTTTTTAATGAAAACATTACAAAGAGTAAATTAAATGGCAAGTTTCAAATGTGGTTTTAAAGGACAGCTGTATGGGGCCGCCGGCGTTTAAATCTGGTTTTTTCAGATTTTATGCGCCGTTGCGTGACCCATTCAAGTGAAAACGTGCTTGTCCGTAAAACCACTTTGAAATTGCCAGTCCATTAACAAGACTTGTCTTATTTATAACAAAAAACAATCCAGCATATACAAAAGGAGACAATGAAAATGCCAGAATTAGAATCAATGATGGAAAGTAAACTTATTGAACAATTAGTTTATGGTGATTCCCAGTGGACTTACAGAAAAGATTTAAAAACGGAAAGGGATTTATGGGCAAATTTTAAATATATTCTTGAGCAGAACAATAAAGAACGCCTAAATGGGGAAAATCTTTCAGACGCAGAATTTGAACAGGTAAAGAACCAGTTACAGTTTTCTTCATTTTATAAAGCTGGTGAGTGGCTGGCTGGTGAGAATGGAAAAGTCTATGTACATGTTCAGCGTGGTACAGAGCGCTTGCATTTACTGGTAATAAACCATGAACATATTGCAGGCGGAAGCAGTGTTTATGAAGTTATTAACCAATATAGTGCATTAAATACTAATGAAAACAGTAACAGTAATATTCCAGCAAGGGACAGGAGATTTGATGTCACCCTTCTGATTAACGGGCTTCCATTGATTCATATAGAATTGAAAAATAAACAACATTCTTATATGGATGGTTTCTGGCAGATTAAAAAATATATTGGGGAAGGCAAGTTTACTGGTATTTTTTCTGCTGTCCAGATGTTTGTTATTAGCAATGGTGTAAACACAAAATATTTTTCTGCGTCAAGTGATACTGAATTAAATCCAAAGTTTATTAGTGGCTGGCTGGACAAGGATAATAATCCGGTAACAGATTATATCAGTTTTGCCAAAAATGTACTAAGTATACCAGAAGCCCATGAAATGATTGCAAGATATACAGTATTAGATAAAGAAGCTAAACAGTTAATACTGCTCCGCCCATACCAGATACATGCGATAGAGGCAATAAGGGAAGCCTCAAAAGCGGGTAAACAAGGTTATGTATGGCATACAACTGGTTCTGGCAAGACATTGACTTCATATAAGGTAACAAGGAATCTTTTAATGGATATTCCCGCCATAGATAAGGCAATTTTCCTGATTGACAGAAAAGACCTGGATACACAGACTACAATGGCATTCCAGGCTTATGCAAATAATGATTTGGTTGATGTTGATGAAACAGAAAATGTAAATGATTTAAAGGACAAATTAAAATCAGATGACAGACAGGTGATTGTAACTACAATCCAAAAATTAAAAATACTGGTTACTAAGAGATTAAAGGAAGGCACTCCCGGGTATAATAAAATAAAGAACCTTAAAATAGCTTATGTAGTAGATGAGTGCCACAGGGCAGTTTCCCCAGCTGCGAAAAGGGAACTGGAAAGATTTTTTGGCAATTCATTATGGTTTGGTTTTACAGGGACTCCGAGATTTGCAGAAAATCCGTATCCGCAGATGGGCGATTTGCCACGTACTACAGAAGAATTATATGGCGGATGCCTGCACAAATATACAATACAAAATGCAATCCATGATAATGCTGTGCTTGGATTCCAGGTAGAACATAATGGCCCTAAGAATATTGTGGATGAAACAGACAGCAGTGTATATGAAAATGAAACACATATGTTAAAGGTTCTGGATGTTATACTAAATAAATCTTATTATAAACTGGGCTTTCAAAATGGCAAGGGGAAGACATATGAAGCACTGCTTACAACAAGCTCAATCCAGCTGGCACAGAAATACTATGAATTGCTTGCGCGTGTAAAGAACGGGGAAACCCCGCTGGAAATTGATGGAAAGGTAAAACAGGTACTTCCGGATTTTCCAAAGTTTGCTATTACATATTCTGTATCTGAAAATGAAGAGGGCTCACAGATAAACCAGCAGAAAATGCAAAGTTCACTTGATGATTACAATAAAATGTTTGGTACAAAATATGAACTTTCCCAGATTCAGGGGTATAATGCAAACCTGAATAAAAGGCTTGCCAGAAAAGATGCTAAATTCCAAAGCAGAAGGGAACAGCTTGATTTAGTAATTGTTGTGGACCGTTTGCTAACAGGTTTCGATGCCCCGTGCATGTCTGTTATTTTTATTGACAGGCAGCCAATGGGACCACATGATTTGATTCAGGCTTTTTCAAGGACAAACCGTATTTATAATAAAAATAAAACCTATGGGCAGATTGTTACATTCCAAGCACCATATCTTTTTAAGAAATGTGTTGATGATGCTGTGAAACTATATTCTGCTGGTGGTACAAAAGATGCACTTTTAGCCGGATGGGATGAAATTGAACCAGCATTCAGGAAAGCCCTTGCAGCACTCCGGGTTTTGGCACAGACACCACCAGAAGTTCCATGTATGTCTTTGAAAGAAAAGAAAACCTTTGTAAAAGTGTTCCAGAACTTTGATAAATTACTTGCCCAGCTTAAATCATTTACTAATTATGATGACAGTATGCTTAAGGAATATGGAATTACTGAAGAAGAATATAGTGATTATGCAGGGCATTACCTGAATGCACTAGAAGAACTAAAGGCGGAAAAACCAGACCTGGGACAGGATGGGCAGGATATACAGGAGATTGGCCTGGATTATGAACTGATGGCATACAGCAATACTAAAATTGATTATGAATATATTATTAACCTGATACAGAATATTGTTACCCCGGGTGATGATGCAAAAGATATAACGCCAGAAGAAAGACAAAAGAAGATTGATGAAGTAAAACAGTATGTAGAAGAGATTCATAAGGAAAACCCTAAAGTTGCAGATATTATAGCTAATCTTGTATATGAAATTGAATTAGATTTAAATAAATATAAGGGAAAGTCAATTCTTAATATTGTTGGGAATATTAAATATAGTTACATTGATAAAATAATCACGGATTTTTGTATTATATGGCATGCATCGAAAGATGATGTAATGTATGCGGCAATGCATTATAGAAATGGCGGGATTCCAAATGAAAGTGCCATTAAGGCAACAAGTGATTATACAAGTTATAAAGAAACGCATGAAAAAGCGTTGCCTAAATTCAAGTATTATGCACAAATGATAGCAGAATTAAAAAAGACCCTTGATGAAGAAATTAAACCACTTATTATATGAATTATTTTCAAAATTTGCCCTTGAATAAATAACTGCAGTAGTATATAATAATACATGGTCATTCTTCAAGGCAGGGTGCAATTCCTGACCGGCGGTGAGCCTGCAAGGGCAAGCCCGCAAGCCGCAAGGCATGATTTGGTGTGATTCCAAAGCCGACAGTAAAGTCTGGATAAGAGAAGATGTACAATATTAGTTATAACAGGAATATAATAATATCCATAAAATTATATAAAGGATTTTTTATATAGTTAATATAATACAACTGCCGGCATGGTTATAATGCCATCAGTATTCCAGGATATATAAATTATTATAAATTATAATTGTACTTACAGATTCTAAGCCTTGGATTTTATCCAGGGCTTTTATCTTTTGGAAAGAGGTGTTTTTTTTGGAAGAAAAATATATGAGGCGTGCCATAGAGCTGGCACGTAATGGCATTGGCAAGGTTAATCCTAACCCGCTTGTAGGTGCTGTTATTGTAAAAGACGGACATATTACCGGGGAAGGATACCATGCAGGCTATGGCGGGCTTCATGCGGAGCGGGAGGCTTTTAAAAACCTTACAGGAAGTGCAGAGGGTGCGGACATTTATGTAACACTTGAACCCTGCTGCCATTATGGCAAACAGCCGCCATGTACAGAGGCAATTATCCAGAATGGCATTAAAAATGTTTATATTGGCTCAGATGACCCTAACAGCCTTGTTGCAGGCAAGGGCATAGAACAGCTTAGGGAAGCAGGGATAAATGTTATAAGGGGTATCCTTAAAGAAGAATGTGATGCATTAAATCCTGTATTCTTCCATTATATTACTACTAAAACACCATATGTTGTTATGAAATATGCCATGACATTAGATGGCAAAACAGCATGTGATACAGGGGAAAGCAGATGGGTAACAGGTGAGGAGGCAAGGGAACATGTCCAGGAAACAAGAAATGCCTTAACTGGTATTATGGCAGGGGTGCAGACAGTAATTAATGACAACCCGTACCTTACATGCCGTATACCTGGCGGAAGAAACCCTGTAAGGATTATATGTGACAGTAATTTAAGGATACCAGATAACTGCTATATCCTTGAAACTGCGCACCAGTCCAGGACAATTATTGCAACAGTTGCCAGTGATATAAAAAGAATTAAAGAGCTTGAGGAAAAAGGTGTGGTTATTGTAAAGACACAGCCTTTAGATGGCAGGGTGGACTTAAAAGCGCTTATGCATGAGCTTGGCGGAATGGGAATTGATGGTATACTCCTTGAAGGTGGCGGCACACTAAATAACAGTGCATTAAAAGCAGGCATTGTAAACCATATACAGGCATATATTGCACCAAAGATATTTGGCGGAAGCGGCAGGTATACACCAGTAGGAGGGGAAGGCGTATTATCCCCTGGTAGTGCATATATATTTGAAAATATGAATATAACAAGATTTGGCAGTGATATACTTTTGGAGTGTGATATTAAAAATTAATATTTACAGCTATAAATAACAGGCTGTAATATTAACTTTATTAATTTTATAATAAAGGCAGGTGATGGGCATGTTTACTGGTATTATAGAAGAAATGGGAACTGTAAGCTCGGTTGCAGAGGGAAGCCTGTCGGCAGTAATTACAATACAGGCGTCAAAGGTGCTGGAGGGAAGCCATATTGGTGACAGTATTGCGGTAAATGGTGTATGTCTTACAGTTACATCTATACATGGAGGGCTTTTTACTGCTGATGTTATGGCTGAAACCTTGCGCAGAAGCTCGCTTGGCAGCCTTTCTAAAGGAAGCAGGGTAAACCTTGAACGTGCAATGCTTTCCGGGGGACGCTTTGGCGGCCATATAGTTTCAGGGCATATAGACGGCACGGGTGTGGTAGTTTCCAAGGTTAAAGAAGATAATGCAGTATGGGTAACAGTAGGTGCAGATAAAAGCATTTTAAAATATATTGTCCTTAAAGGTTCAGTAGCAATTGACGGAACAAGCCTTACAGTAGCAGCGGTTGATGACGCTGGCGGCACATTTTCAGTTTCGGTTATACCACATACTGGTGAGGAAACCATACTTCTTAAAAAGGCTGCAGGGGATATTGTGAACCTTGAAAATGATGTTATTGGGAAATATGTTGAAAGGCTTTTAAATTATAAAGAAAGCCCGGACAGCAATATTACAGGAAGCAGCACACCAGAAATAACAATGGATTTTCTGGCAGAAAACGGGTTTTAATAAATTTTGCAGAAAGGAATAAAACAATGGATAATAAATTTAATACTATTGAAGAACTGCTTGAGGATTTAAGGGCAGGCAAAAATATTGTAATGATTGATGATGAGGACAGGGAGAATGAAGGGGATGTAATTTGTGCGGCAAGGTTTGCAACACAGGAAAATGTAAACTTTATGGCAAGTTATGCCAAAGGGCTTATCTGTATGCCAATGGATGAGGAATATACAAAAAAACTTGGGCTGCGCCAGATGTGTGAAATAAACACTGATAACCACTGTACAGCATTTACAGTATCTATAGACTATAAAGACACGGTTACAGGCATTTCAGCATATGAACGTTCAATAACAGCAAGGAAAACAGTTGAAGAGGACATAAAACCAGAAGATTTCAGGATGCCGGGGCATATGTTCCCTTTACAGGCAAAAAACGGCGGCGTATTAGAGCGCAACGGGCATACAGAAGCCACAGTTGACCTTGTAAGGCTTGCAGGGCTTGAACCTGTAGGGCTTTGCTGCGAAATAATGAATGAGGACGGCAGCATGGCAAGGACCAAAGACCTGCTTGAATTTGCTAAGAAACATAAACTTAAATTTGGCAGGATAGCAGACCTCGTACAGTACCGCAAGGAACATGAAGTGCTTGTAGAATGTGTAGCAAAGGCAAAAATGCCTACACGCTATGGAGAATTTACAATATATGGATATATTAATAAGTTAAACGGCGAACACCATGTAGCCCTTGTAAAAGGTGATATAACAGATGGTGAGCCAGTGCTTTGCCGTGTACATTCAGAGTGCCTTACAGGTGATGCACTTGGTTCAGCAAGGTGTGACTGTGGCCAGCAGTATGATGCTGCCATGAAAATGATTGCAAAAGAGGGCAGGGGGGTTCTTTTATATATGCGCCAGGAAGGCAGGGGCATAGGGCTTATTAACAAGATACGTGCCTACGCGCTGCAGGATAACGGGCTTGATACAGTTGAAGCCAACTTAGAGCTTGGTTTTCCGGAGGATGCAAGGGATTACACAATAGGGACACAGATACTTGTTGACTTAGGTGTGCGCAAAATGAGGCTTTTAACCAATAACCCGTTAAAAGTATACGGGCTTGCAGGCTATAACCTTGAAATAACAGAAAGGGTACCAATACAGATGGAACCTGGCAAATATGATTTATTTTATCTTAAGACAAAGAAAGAAAAAATGGGGCATATACTTGATTTACAGTAAGACATGGCAAATGAAAAATAAAATTTAAAAGTATAAAATGGAGGATAATTAATTATGAAAATATTAGAAGGAAATGTAGTTGCAGAAAGTGGTTTAAAAATTGGTATTGTAGGTGCAAGGTTTAATGAATTTATTGTATCAAAACTTATAAGCGGCGCACGTGACGGCCTTGTAAGGCACGGTGTGGAAGATGATAATATAACACTTGCATGGGTCCCTGGTGCATTTGAAATACCATTTATGGCTAAGAAAATGGCAATGTCAGGAAAATATGATGCAGTTATATGCCTTGGTGCAGTAATACGTGGTGCAACAAGCCATTATGACCTTGTGTGCAATGAAACAGCAAAGGGTATTGCAAGCATAAGCCTTGAATCAGGTATACCTGTAATGTTCGGGATTGTTACAACAGACAATATACAGCAGGCAATAGAGCGTGCCGGCACAAAGGCGGGTAATAAAGGGTATGACTGCGCACTGGGAGCAATAGAAATGGTTAATCTTGCAAAACAATGCAAATAACTGAAAGGAATATATAATGTACCAGAGTTTATTTCCAAGCGATGACTATGATTCGGCATATGATATTGATTATTATAATTACTACTTAAAAGGTTACAGGGGAATACTTTTTGATGTTGACAATACATTAGTTGAACATGGAGAACCTGTAACCATAAGGGCTATTGAATTATTTGGACGGCTTAGGGAAACCGGGTTTAAAACATGCATTATCTCAAATAATAAAGAATACAGGGTAAAACCTCTTGCTGATGCGCTTGAATCAGATTATGTATATAAAGCTGGCAAACCCTCAGCAAGGGGCTATATAGAAGGGATGCAGCGTATGGGGACTGATGCTGGCACTACACTTTTTGTCGGGGACCAGATATTTACTGATATACTCGGTGCAAACAGGGCAGGCATACATTCCATACTTGTAAAACCTGTTGCCAGGCATGAAGAGATACAAATTGTATTAAAACGCAGGCTGGAATACTTTGTATTAAAAGAATACTATAAGTCAAAGAAAATATAACCAGTAAAATGGTATAGATGGTATTTTTATATTAAGGAAAGGCATAACAAATATTAATTATATGTTATGCCTTTTATTTTATCTGTTATTTTTATTGAATTATATAATTCCATATATTCTTTTGCTGGCAGGTCCTCTATATAATTTCTTTCAAAATGCTTTTTAATCCCCTTTGATTCTAATATATCTGCTGCTTTATTATATGCTGCTGCTGCTTCTTCAATTGAATTATAACGGCCTACAGTAAAGTTGCCATTTATGTGTATACGTGTAGTATAACATACACCGCCTTTGCATTTTTCTATAGTAACACCTTGGTATGGGTTAAGGATTTTTATATTTTCATAACGGAAATCATAATTATTGCCATTAACAAACAGAAAGTCCCTTCCAGGCCTTGCAAAATTGCGTATTCCGTATCTTGATGCAATATTTACCTGCATGCCATATTCTGTAACAAAAAGATGGCTGCCCCGCCTCATAATACTGTGGTCAGAATAGTAAAAAAGGTCATCCGCATCAAATATAAGCACATCCTGTTCAGAAAGATAATAGTAAAAAAATTTTTTCTTTAAGTATATAGGCGTCTTAATATAAATCCCATTATTTTTAAAATTGGCAAGCACTACCCATTTACCAAAGGAAAGAGCTTTGCATATTCCATAAGAATAATCTTCAGGAATAAAAACTTGTCCATTATTTATAATATTTAATGCGTCAAGATAAGCATTATGTGCTTTTTCTTCACTGTTAAAACTTCCAAGGCTGATATGTTTAGAACGGAATGTTATAGATGACCTGTAATAAATATTCCCGTCCTTTTTAACTGATTTAAATACACCAGGCAGCATTTTTGCATATCCCCTCCATAATAATACTGTTATTCTTATCCAGTATAGCATAAAAACAAAATAAAAAAAGTGTTTTATATTCCATTTTATATAACATACCTGCTGTAATAAGGATAGCTATATGTAATAATATATATCAGGGTGTAGTTTTAAATATAGTTTTCCAGAAATAATTAAAAATTATATATAA
>DKYP01000168.1:8523-18045 GCA_002499945.1 Lachnoclostridium sp. UBA7097 | reverse complement strand
ATGTTAAATAATTATCTGTTATGGAATAATTTTTTGCTATAATTAAGATAAAGGTTATAGCCTGTATTAAATAAGCATAATTTTTTTATATCCCTCTATTCTTCCAGCAAATTTTTCTTTATCTGGTTCTTCTTTTATAAATTCATAATCTGAAAAAATACGGTTTACTTCTTCTTTTACTTTCTTTTCATCTGCTATATCTGAATCTGATGTACGGTAATAGTAATCCTGCATAATCCCGCATGGCACAAATTCCATAGTAATCCTGCTGTCTTCTGGCATCTTGTCATAAACAAAAGACTTTATATCATAATAAGCACTGCTGAAAAAATCCGTCCCAATGCCACCATTATCCCCTCCTTCTAAATCTGCTGGCACAAAATCCTCCTGTCCGGGAATTTTTACTTTATTTGTGTAATCACACATAACAGAAGAATCAAATATATCATCTGTTAAATCATTATAACCATATATTTCATCTTCTATTTCATCTTTTTTATCTTTATCCAGGCCTCCATAAATCCCCTCGCTGAAATAATTTATAATCCTGCCAAGTTTTTCAAATCCTCCGAAGCCTGGCAGTACAGAAATACGCCTGAATAACTCACAAAACCTTGACATGGTTAATAACACCCACTGTATTTTCTGTAAAACATTTAAATCCTTTGATTTCTCCAGAACCTGCTGCTGTATCTTTCTTTCATATGGAATATACTCTGTTTCCAAGTCCACAAGCCAGTAAGTCATATCATCCCTTTTAAATTTCTGGTATAAATTATCATCTCCGCCAGTAAGATTATCAAAACGGTTTAAATAATAAAGCAGCTTTGGTATGTTGCCCTCTTTTTTGTAAGCTCTGCCAAGTTCCATATAATACCCTGCCACAGTTTCATAATCTTTTTTATTCTGTGCCTGCTCTAATAAATCCAGTAAATTTTTTATATTATTTTGCAAAATATTCCTCCTGTACTTTTCTTCACGTAAAACCATTGGTTTTTATTTTCCTAATGCATTCTTCCTGATAATAATATCTACAATTCTGAATAATATCTTTGTTTTTTACTTTTCGGTTTATCAGGCATTATCATTTTTAATACTCCTTTTTCCAATAAAGGATTCAAATATCTTTCATTAAAATTTCTTCTTGCAGCCAGTCCACAAAATTCCTGCATTTCCATTCTCGTCCTGGGTAATTTACAATATTCCAGAAACTCTATGGCAGTAACATGTCCAATTACATCATTTCCAATAATATTTATTAATTTTTTATCATCTTGTACCCTGTCTTGTACCCTGTCTTGTACCCTGTCTTGTACCTTATTCTGTTTATCATCCTCTATTAATTTACCAGCCATTTCATTTTTATAATTTAAATTTGGTAAAATAATCCTGAATTGTGCAGAATCAGAGTAAAATACTGGTTCTTTTCCACGGATGAAATTCGGTGCATTACTATATCCATCCCTGATAAGCCCAAGACCGCTGCCTTTGCGCTCCATATAATCTAATCTTGCAAATATATCAGCTAGTAAAGGATTTCTTCTTTCGGACGGAACATAATCAATATTCCTGTCCTGAATCATAGTTCCATCAACCATACCACCAGGTGAATATATTTCTAAACGGTCATCAAATATATCAACATGCACTTCTCCACCTGTAATAAGATAATCTCTATGTATATATCCATTAACAAGCGCCTCAAAATAACTTCTCTCAATATAATCTGGGAAATCCACTCTGGATTCAGGCAGCTTTTTCCACTTTACTTTCATATTTCTTCTAATAAAAGCAGAACTTTCTGACAAAAGATATATTATACTTCCAGAATATTCAGCGCTATCTATAGCCTCTGTTTTCTTTAATCCATTCCATCTTGTACAAAAGGCCCTTGAATACCATATTGGGGATTCATCTGCAAGTAAAGCACCTGCATTTGTCAGGTTCCCACTAGTATCTATAATATTCCATGATGTAAAAAACTTATTATCAAAACTGTTTTTAGTAATTTTATAGTATCTTGCTTTTAAATGTGAGAATGAATAATCTTCAAATTTATAACCAGAATTTTGCATATCATATGGTGAATTTCTGCCACGCAAAACTAATCTTTTTAATTCAGTGGAATTTGCTTTTACACTTTCATTACCTATACGCACATAAGCTTCTGTTGTTCCGTCTGCTGTATAATAATATGGTGTTTCCATCCCTTTAAAGACATCAAGAATAATAAATTTTTTATTATCAACCTTATCAAATCTCAACATAAACTCTGGAACAGGACTTAACCTGTTTTTAATTTCTTCGCTTATCACTTCTGCATCTTCCTCTGCATTTTCTAATCCAATAAGCCCATTATCATTTGAAATACCAAAAACCAGACTGCCACCGGAAGTGTTTGCAAATGCACTGACACTCTTACACCAGCTTTTAGGTTTTTTCCTTTCAAGAGCCACTTTTTTATCATAATCAGTGGCTTCTCCAATTAATTCTTTAATGTCCATAATAACCTCCAGGTTTCCAGCCAAAATATCCGTTTATGTATAATAACAAAGTATACCATATTAAAATGGCATTATCAAATAATAAAAATACGTCTTTGAGTTTCCCCATTTTTTCAAAACAATAGTCTGCCAGCCTTTATTTTGTTGTATTTACAAAATATTTTGAGGTTATTTTGTTTTTTGCTGGAAACCTTACAAAGAGTAAATTAGCTGGCAAATTCCAAAGGTGCTTCCAATGGACAGCTGTGGTTTGTAAAGGGACCGCCGGCGTTTAAGCCCCGTACTCAATGTTTCGCAGAAACATAGGGCTTTATGCGCCGTTGCGGTATTTAAATGGCGTTCAAGCGAAAGCGGGCTTGTCCATGGTTTGTCAAGGGACACTTTGGAATTGCCAGCCCACTAACAAAAGTTACTTACAGTAAAAAATGGGGAAACTCAAAAAACACCCCTTCTTGACACTTCCCATATGTCATGTTAAAATCTTTCAAGGAAATGGCAGTATCCAGGCTGCCTGTTATACTTCCGGACAGAAATGTCTTAAAACATTAGCGCCAGACCCTTCCCCTGCATATAAGATATTACCTGGAAGCAGTTTTTAAGGGTGACGAGGTAAAAGGTTATCGAAATTTCGGCGGATGCCTTTTCGTATTCTTTGCATACGCAAGATGCAGGCAAATACCTGGGAAACCAGGGAACAAATACTGTATCAGCAAAGGTATTTTTTAATATAATAAATATAGGCGTAAACCGCAGAAATGAGGGGAAATTATGTGTGGAATTATTGGATTTACAGGTAATATCAATGCAAAGGATGTACTTTTGCAGGGGCTTAAGGCACTTGAATACCGTGGTTATGACAGTGCAGGGATTTCTTATTTTACAGAAAAAGGGATTAAGACAATTAAAGCTGTTGGCAAGGTTTCAGGGCTTGCAGAAAAGGTTGCCTTATCTGGGAATGATGTGACAGAATGTGGTATAGGGCATACACGCTGGGCGACACATGGCGGTGTTTCAGAAATTAACTGCCACCCGCACCGTTTTGGCAAAGTAACCCTTATCCACAACGGGATTATTGAAAATTACAAGGAACTGCAGGAGGAACTTGCACTTGATGGCAAAGAGCCTGTATCACAGACTGACTCTGAAATTGCTGCTATGGTAATTGACTCATGTTATAAGTCAAATCCTGTCAGGGCTATTAAAAAAGCTGTTAAAAAACTGCATGGTGCGTATGCTTTCTGTATAATGTTTGAAGACCACCCTGGAAGCATATATGCAATAAGGAATGGCAGCCCGCTTGTTGCTACTGCTACTAAGGAAGGGGCTGTTATTGCATCAGATATGGTTGCACTTATAAAATATTCCAAGGATTATTTTGTACTGCCTGAACACCATATCGCCCATCTTACTGCTAAAGGCATTAATATTACAGACCTTGACCAGAATGAAATTGAACCGGATATGCTCCATGTAAACTGGGATATGGCTGCTGCAAGAAAAGGCGGTTATGAATATTTTATGCTTAAGGAGATACATGAACAGCCTGAATCACTGCATAATACAATATCACCAAGGGTAAAAGACGGCCTGCCTGATTTTTCGGCAGATAATATACCAGACAGCCTTTTTACAGGTGTAGACAGGATAATAATAACAGCCTGTGGTACTGCAATGCATGCAGGGCTTATTGGAAAGAATATGATTGAAAAACTTTCAAGAATCCCTGTTACTGTGGATATTGCATCAGAGTTCCGCTACCAGGACCCTGTAATTGATGGCAATACCCTTGTTATAACTATATCACAGTCAGGTGAAACTGCTGATACCCTTGCTGCATTAAGGCTTGCCAAAGAACGTGGTGCAAGGACTTTGTCAATAGTAAATGTCAAGGGTTCTTCTATTGCCCGTGAAAGTGATTATGTGCTTTATACACATGCAGGCCCTGAAATAGCGGTTGCAAGCACCAAGGCATATACTGTACAGCTTGCTACAATGTATCTTTTTGCATTCAGGTTTGCACTTTTAAGAGAAATTGTACCAGAAGCAGAAATAAGAAATTTAACAAGTGAACTTCTTAAAATGCCTGGTTTTGTTGAAAATATGCTTTCATGTGACAAGGCTATAGAAAAAATAAGCAATAAACTTAAAAAGACTAAAAACCTTTTCTTTATCGGGCGCGGGCTTGATTATGCGCTTTCATGTGAAGGTTCAATTAAGTTAAAAGAAGTAAGTTATATACATTCAGAAGCATATGCCGCTGGTGAACTTAAACATGGTACTATCTCACTTATTACAGATAATGTGCCAGTAATTGCACTTGCTACCCAGGATAATGTTTTCACTAAAATGATTTCTAATATAAGGGAGGTACGTTCCCGCGGCGCAAAGGTTATAATGATTACAGGCACTGGTACAGGGGTTGATGTATCACTTTGTGACCACCTTATTACACTCCCGCCAGTAAATGATTTATTTGCACCTTTCGGGGCAGCAATAGTATTACAGTATATTGCATACTATACAGCTGTTGCAAAGGGGCTTAATGTAGACCAGCCGAGAAACCTTGCCAAGTCAGTTACAGTGGAATAAACCAAAAACACCATTCAGGGCTTTTAAAAAGCTTTAAATGGTGTTTTTATGCTGCATAGAAGATATTTTTACAGAATGGTTTTTAATCAGATTATTATGCAGACAAGCCCGCCGTTACTGTCATTAATAACCTTTTGTATTGTTTCCTGGAGTTTAAGCTGGCTTTCATCTGTAAGTTTGCCTACTTTGCTTTCCATCCCCTCCTCAACAAGCTGGCGTACAGTCTTGCCAAATATATTTGTATCCCATATACCACCGTCCCCGTCATCAGAGTTTTGTCCTGAAATATATTCTATAAGGTCTTCTGCTTGCTGCTGTGTCCCTACTATAGGTGCAATTTCCGTTTCAATATTTGCCTGTATAAGATGTACTGAAGGGCTTGTTGCTTTAAGTTTGACACCATATTTACTGCCATGGCGTATAAGTTCAGGCTGGTCTATTGTAATTTCATCTACAGAAGGCGTTATCACCCCATAGCCTTTTCTGTGGACTTCATTCCAGGCATCACTTATTTTGCCTATCTCATTTTTCTTGGCTGCATATTCTTTAAGAAGGTGTATAAGCTGGTACTCCCCTTCTACAGGGACACCTACAAGTTCGCTTAAAACCTGGTAATACCTGCTGTCATCAAATACAACTGATATTTTTATCCTGCCATTTTCCATTCCAATATGTTCAATCCTGAATTCTTTTATGTATTCGCTTTCAGAAGTAAAATTTTCAGATGTTATATCATTTATAACAGAAATCTTTGCCAGTATGCCACGTACATTATCTATAAGTTCTTTTTTAAGCCAGTGGGAAGGCTTAAGCATTTCAACCCATTTTGGCATATGGAACTCTACCTGGCTTACAGGGAATGAGGCAAGAAGCTTTTCCATAATTTTCTGTATATCTTCCATTCGCAGCTGGTTACAGTTAAGCGCTGTTGCCTGTACCTGGTACTTGTTATTAATGTTTTTAACAGTTTCCTGTGCCTCTTCACTAAATGGCTTTGATGAATTAACTATTACAATAAACGGCTTGCCTATAGCTTTAAGCTCCTGGATAGTCCTTTCCTCTGGCTCATTATATGCTTCCCTTGCAATATCCCCGAAACTTCCATCTGTAGTAACTACTATGCCTATAGTTGAATGGTCATGTATCACCTTGCGTGTGCCAAGCTCTGCTGCCTGTGTAAACGGCATAGGCTTATCAGACCATGGTGTCATAACCATCCTTTCGCCATCACCCTCTTCAAGCCCTCCTGCGCCTTTTACAATATACCCTACACAGTCTATAAGCCGTACTTTCACCTGGTTATCACCGTACAGGTTTATCGCTACAGCCTCTTTTGGTATAAACTTTGGTTCCGTAGTCATAATTGTTTTGCCGGCAGCAGACTGTGGCAGTTCATCAACCGCCCTCTCCTTATCGTGCTCATCTTTAATACCCGGCAATACAAGCAGTTCCATAAACCTCTTAATAAATGTAGATTTACCGGTTCTCACAGGACCACATACACCTAGATAAAATTCACCATTTGTACGTTCTGCAATATCCTTATATACCTGAAATCCGTTCATATGCCCCTCCAATCCCCGGACGTTTTTATCCTGCACCCGTTTGCCTCCAATGCACATCTTTATCCGGTTTATCTATCTATATGATGGATATGGCAATATTAGAACAAAACAAAAAGCCACTTCCCCTGAAGTGGCCATAACTATGGAAAACACCTTTTGATTAATATTTGCGCTTACGTGCTGCCTCGGACTTCTTCTTGCGACGTACACTTGGCTTCTCGTAATGCTCTCTTTTACGGATTTCCTGCTGGATACCTGCTTTAGCACAATTTCTTTTAAAACGACGTAAAGCGTTATCCAATGTCTCATTCTCTTTTACGATTACATTTGACATAGTCTCACACCTAACCTCCCTCCAGTTGTAAATTATGCTTCCAATACACAACTGTACAGGGTAATATTTTACGCAGAACTGCATAGCTAGTAAAACAACCCCTCCGTTCTGCTTGCACAAAGAATATTATATCATATTATAGATATTAGTCAACTATTTTTTTGCCAGAAACAGGATAACTCTTTATAATATTTTTAATATTCCTATATAATCCCCCTGTACCTGTTAAGGCATGCAAATATATCCTGCTTTCTTACATTTGCTATTGAAACAGGCAGGTAAGAACTCGGGCATAATGATGCCAGCCCTTTTTCCTGTATTTTTTCCCATAGCTTTTCTACTGCTGCTTCTGCATCAGTTCCTTTTACTTCCATCTGCTCTATAAGTTCTTTTAAACAGTAAGAAAGTGTTGTAACCTGTTCGTAATCCATAATTTGCTCTACATATTTTAAGTCAACATTTTCTTTTCCAATAGAAAAACCATCTTTGCCAGATTGTTTAATTTTAATCTGCCCTTTTTTCCTGTCGGCTTTTTTTACTTTAATTATGCGTTTGTTCCTGCCAAAAAGCACGCTGGCTGGCACTGGTGCTTCTGCCTGCTCATTGTATTGGTTTTTTGTGCTTTTTAATACTTCCTTTACCTTGCCTGTTATATCAAATGTATTGTAATTATCCATCTGTAGTATTTTATCTGCAATATAAAAATAAGAACCTGAACTTCCTGCTACAAGTATTACTGATATCCCATGTTCTTCATACATTTTTCTTGCCTGCATTGTAAATGGCGTGATTGGCTCATGTTCACCGGAAACTATTTCCTGCATAAGTGCATCACGTACCATAAAGTTTGTTGCGCAGGTGTCCTCATCTATTAAAAGCACTTCCGACCCTGCCTGTACTGCCTCGGCAACATTTGCAGCCTGTGAAGTAGAACCGCTTGCGTCCACTGTTGAAAAATCCACTGTATCTTTTTCATTTGGAAGGTTGTTAATAAACGGTGAAATATCAACATGCGATACCACGCGTCCGTCCTCTGCCCTGATTTTTACTGCTGTATCCAGTGTTGCCACATATTCCCTGCCATCACCTGCTATATGCTGGTATATGCCCTGTTCCAGTGCCTTTAAAAGCGTGGATTTGCCATGGTAGCCCCCGCCAACGACAAGGGTTATGCCCGCAGGGATTCCCATTCCTTTAATCTTTCCCTTATATGGAAGTTCTATCTCTGTTTCCATGCTTTCTGGTGATTTAAAAGGCACAGCATTCCTCATAGGTTTCTGGGAAATACCGCTTTCCCTTGGAAGTATTGAACCGTTTGCTACAAATGCAACAAGGTTTCTCTTTTTAATTTCTTCTCTTAAAACATGCTGGTCCTCTGACAGTTCTATAACGCTTTTTACCCTTGCTTTGTCAAGGTTTTTATAATAAAGTGAGCTTTTAACAATCTGTGGAAGGTAGTCAAATAATATTTTCCTTAGCCCGTCAGCATTAATTGTCCTTCCATATGCCGGGAATCCTGCTTCAAAGCGCACTAAAATATTGCCATTTTCTATTTCAGCTGCTGTCCTTTTAAGGACTTCCTGCCCGCACCTGCTTATGCTTATAAGCCCGCTTTTACCAGAACCTTCCGCCTGGAATGTGTATTTCTGTACAGCCCTGCCAAAAAGCCTTATAATATGGTCACAAAGCGCTGTATTTTTATAATCTGTATTATAATATTCCTCTGGGAAGCCAGCCTGTTCCTTATTTACATATATACATAATTTGGAAGGAGCAGCGAACGGGTCCCCCTGTACATGGGCAATTTCAAGGCAGTAACCCATAAACTGGTAACTTCCCCGCAGGCTTTTATATGCAGGGTAACTTTTCCTGTTAATGCTTGTTAAAAGCTTGTCTAATTCAACTTGTGGTTTCAAATTTTAATAACCATACCTTTCCGGCTCTTTATAATCATAACCTTTAGCATCTACAGTTACTTTAACCATAACCTGTGGTTCAAGTGGCTTGTCCATACCGTCTGTAGCTGTTTCTGCTATTGCATTGACTGCTTCCATGCCCTCTGTAACCTTGCCAAATGCCGCATATGCACCATCAAGGTGTGGTGATGTTTTATGCATTATAAAGAACTGTGAGCCGGCAGAATCAGGCATTTGTGAACGTGCCATTGAAAGGACTCCCTCTGTATGTTTTAAATCATTAGTAAAGCCATTCTGTGAAAATTCACCTTTAATTGAATATCCAGGACCGCCTGTGCCATTACCATCAGGGTCGCCTCCCTGTATCATAAATCCTTTAATTACCCTGTGGAATATAAGCCCATTATAAAATCCCTTATTTATAAGGGAAATAAAATTGTTTACTGTATTTGGTGCTATATCAGGATATAACTCCGCCTTTATTACACCTGCTGTTGTTTCAAATGTTACTACCGGATTATTCTGTTCCATAATATAATATTCTCCTTTTATTTTCATTTATATTTATACTCACGAACGCTAAGATTTTCCTTTCTGAACAGCACGTATTGCCC
>DKYP01000168.1:0-8247 GCA_002499945.1 Lachnoclostridium sp. UBA7097 | reverse complement strand
CTGTTCAGAAATTGGAAAATCTTAGCGGTCGTCAGTATAGTTTACAGGCTGGTTTTACTGAAGCTTCTTATTAGTCTTTTCCTGGAATTTTTCATTCTCTACTATAAAGCGCTCATGTATCCCCCTGCCTATTAATCCTTTGCTGTCATAAGCCTCTACTTTAAATACCAGTTTCCTTCCTTCTATGGCAGTAAGTTCACTGTCACATGTTATCTTCATTCCAACAGGTGATGATGCAACATGTTCTATTTCCACTTTTGTGCCAACACTCCCGCACCCTTCATTAAGATGTGGCATTACACTTGTAAATGCTGTCTTCTCCATAAGTGCAAGCATTGCCGGTGTTGCAAATACATCCATTACACCACTTCCCATGCTTTTAGCTGTAAGTTCCTCTGTTACTGTAATCTCCTGGTGTCCTTTAATCCCTGTTTCTAACATTTCAATCCCTCCATTCTTATCATTTATACCCTTTACTTTCCTGTACTGTATTTTCCAATATTCCATTCATGCCATTCCTTATTCTTCTATTTCTTCCAGGAACAGTTCCTTAAAATATGGCAGGCCGGTTATCCAGTCACAGAATGTATGCCATTCTTCAAGTTTATGGTCTTTTCTTGCATTATACATTGAAAATGCGTTTTCATAAGAAAATGTACATGTACGCATCTGGTTATAGCTTTCTGGCAGCAGTTGTATAATGCTGTACCATAAAGCCTTATCCTTTGTATTAATATATTCCTTCCTTGTATTTTCAAGTGCAAGCACCATGTTCTCCATATGTAAAAGGGCAGCCGGTACCATATGGTCTGTACTAAAATCAGCCATTTCAAAAGGCTTGCTGTGGATTTTATGCATTGTACTTGTAGAATTGGCTACTGTGCCAACCTTATAGGTATCATATTCTTTCCACCAGTAAATTGGCGCTGTTATATCAACTGAAATAAAAACCTGCCTTATAAACTTACGGTGGTCACTTCCTGCATGGCAAAGCCTTCTGGCAAGTTTTAAGTCATTAGCCCCAAATACAAAATTTCCCTCACTGTCTATGCTGCTGTCATACCTGTCCCAGCTGTTAAGCGGATTTCTTGCACCACGCATGGCATTTTCAAAATTCATTACACTTGTTCTTTCAAGCTTAATCATATTAATCCCTTTCCAGTAGTTATCTGTTGCTGTCCACAGTTATTCTTCAAACTCTACAATTACATAATAACCTCTTTCATTATGCTCTACATTCTTTACAATGCCCTCATCTGATTTAATCCTTTCATTAACTTTATAACAGCCAGACATTGCTACTGCAGGTTCAATTATATAACTGTAATTAAGGGCTGTTTTCTTTTCACTGACATGTACTTTGTCACCTGCCTTGACAAGCCCTGGACGTTCCATTTTAAATGTAATTTCGCGCATACTGCCACTGCCTTTCTCTAAAAAATACTGGATATTATTATTTATTAATACGGTGGGTAATAATACCCCATATTACAGCACATGCTGCCTCCCATGCATATATTACATGCCATATACGCCATACATAATTTGGCGCATGTAGCACTCCCGGAGCCTGCCGGTGTCCCATAAGGGCTTTGCATACTCTGGTACCACATCCCCCCTGATTCAAGCTGGGCTATAAGCTGTGCAAACTGCGGGTTATGCGGTTCTAAAGCTGCCGCCTGCTTTGCATGTTCAAGTGCAAGTATATTATTGCCAAGCCCTGCATTAGCTATTGCGCTAAGGTAATACCACTGCCCGTTTTTCTCCTGCATCTGCCCAAGGACATTGAGTGCCTCATTATAGTACCTGTTATTTATATAATTGGCGGCTGCCTTCAGATGCATTGAATTTACGTCTGAATCCTGCCCGCCTTGTCCGGCATAAGAATATCCTGTACCAAAACCGCTGCCAAAATTGCCGCTGTTATAATATCCGTTCTCTTTTTCGTCCATTATCTGTTTATATGCCTGCTGTATTTCCTTAAAACGTTCCTCAGCCTGGGCTTTATTAGGATTATTGATATTAGCATCAGGATGGTACTTCCTGCTTAGGTTCCTGTATGCTTTTTTTATCTCATCAGAAGAAGCAGACCTGCTTATTCCAAGCACCTGGTATGGGTCATTCATATGTTTTCTCCAATCTTATAAGGAACGGCTTTCTTGTTCTTTATACATTCATAGCGGCACCATACACCAGAATATATAATATTCCTTAAAATCCCTGCATTCTGTATAATTGGCAGCCGCTCAAAAGCTTTCCCGGCTTCTGACATCATCATAAGAAGTAACTGGTATGCCTTTTCCTGTGTAACCTCTCCGTTTCCTGAAGCAAGAAGCGGGTTATAACAATGTCTTTTCTTGTCCTCTTCCATATCTTCATATGCATCCAGAAGATATATAAACTTGCCAAGAAAATATCCCATCCTCTTTAAATCTTCTGCCCATTCATCACTATGGCACGCAAATATAGCGGCACATATATTACCAAAACAGCCCGCCGTATAATCTATATTACTACAGTTGCTTTTCTCTGCAGCAGCAAGTTTTTCAAGGTTCCGCTTGATGCTTTCTGCCTTGTCCGGATACTTTTTATTTAACTTTTTCACTTTAAGCCATAGTATCCTGCCATATAGTGCTTTTAACAGCCTGTGTTCATCGTTCCAGTCATCCATACATTTATAGTATGACAGCAGGATATTCATATCTGCAGCATATTCCAGATAAAAACTTTTTTTAACCATATGCTTATGTGCAGGATGTACCATGCACCTTATATCCTGCACTGTAATATCTGGTTCATACAGTGCAGTAAGCAAAATCCCAAGAAAAGCCATATCATAAGTTAAAGAAAGCTGCCCCATAAATCCATAACTTTTTTTAAGGCATCTGCAAAGCCCGCAGTAATAAGCCCTGTATTCCCTTAATTCACGTACTTTCAGTTCATCCTGGCAGGGAAGCACATAACCAAACAATCCCTTTAGCTCCTTTTTATAAACTCTGTATGGCATTTAGGGCAGGTAATTGCAATACGTCCCTTACCCTTTGGCACCCTTATGCTTTGCCGGCACTGGGGGCATTTATAAATATGGTGTGTCTTTCTTTGCTGCATATGGCTTTTCTGGCGTGCAATAAAGAACTTCACACCATTATGGAACTTCATATATCTTTCGTTTTCTGAATACCTTTTATTATGGTTTCTTGACAACATACGGAAATAAGAATAAATAATTGCTGCAATTGATAATGTGTTAAGCAGGAAACGCATAAAAGGAACTTTTATAAACATCTCCAGGACAAGCATTACAAGTGCACTAAAAACCAGAAAGTTTGTAAACTGGTCAATACCATACCTTCCCTGCATAAACCTTGCCAATCTTTCCTTCATAAAACCCCTCATTTCTTATTACTATCCACGGCTGCGCCACACTTATTGTAAATTATATTAAATTATTTTAAATCATTTTCCAGAAAATACAATGCAGTAATTTATGAATAATTATAAAATATCTCTAAAATTCTTACAAATTTATTACAATTATTTTATTCTGCTTAAGGCGCACCTGTACTTGTGCTACTGGCAGCAGGCACAAATTCATATGAGGAAAGATAGTTTATGCCATCTTCTGATGGTTCATAGGATATTTTTATTGTATCCCCGACTGTAATCCTCACCAGCTGTTCGTTATCTTCAAATTTCTGTTTATAGACATTATGGTTTTCATCTTTAATATACACCATATTGCCATCTTCTGTATTAATAAACTGGATATCCGTAACCTTAATTACGTCTGTCCTGCTCTCCGTGGAAATATCCGGCTGCCCGTTCCCGCCCTTTGTCTTAAGAAGCTTTTTATAATTTGCAAATACCTCATTCTGTGTAGAAGCCGTTGCAACTATATTATACTGTTCAACATTTACCATTGCATACATCTTGACAAGCCCGCCATCATCCTTAAGCACCATTATATAAGTTGGTACACCGCCAACATTTATAAGGCTTGGAAATGCTGCATCATAGCCTTTCTCCTGTACTTCGCCTTCAGCCGCAGCCATTGCAGAATGTTCCTCTGCACCTGAAACTTTATAATATTTTGCTTCTGATGTACGCTGGTTCATCATTACAAAACCTATATTTGACTGGTCGCCGTTTACTGATGTTACGCCTGTGTAAATCCATACATCATCCCCGATAATCTTATATCCAAAATCGTCTGTAACCTGCTTGCAGTCCTTTTGTCCAAAGACACTGTTAATAAAACCGCCTGAAAGTGTGCCAAACCAGTTGTACTTATCGCATAAGAGATGCCCGTCATAGGCATTGTCAACCCATGAAGGAATACTGTTAATGTTATAATAACTGCATGAACCGTCCACAGGGTTACATATAATAATGCCATTCACATCCATGCCGCCAAACAGCCCCACACGTGCGGATACTGTAGGACAGATATAATAAGGGTTTCCTTCATCATCAATTTCAAAGTTATACCCTGATATAATCTTTGTTGGGTATCTAAGCTGTACATGCCTCATAAGATTATAATTAAAATATGCAGACGGCACATATTTCATGCCCTGTGCAAGTTCGACATACTCAGCATTTGAATTAACAGGATTTACTTTTACATAGCCTGGGATACCCTTATCCCTGTTATTCCACCATTTAAAAAAACTTGCATACTTCAGCGCAGAAACCTTATAAGGCGACTTCTGTATGCTTATCTGGGTATAATCCCTTTCCACCTCATACTGGCTTACCACTTCTGAAAGAGAACCTATCTTCCTGTTACCAAAAATCCTTGCGCTTTCTGTATCCATAAGTGCAAGGTCTGTTATATGTTCTGTTTCCTCAAGGTCAGCAGCAAAATCCTTATTCTCCACTGTCAGAAGTGAAGCGTACTTCCTTGCCCTTAAAAGCGGTGAACCAATAATATTCCCAATAAATGCCACAAGGAAAAGAATTATGGCAAGTACACTAAACATTTTACTTGCAAAAGGCAGATAGCCAAAATTTTTTATCCTCTTATTCCTGTCAAACTTATACCTTATACTATTAATGCCAAATATAGCCCCAAGCACCAGGCACACTATAACCATTCCAGCCCAGAATGAAGGCTTGTGTATATTTATTGCAGGATAATACGCATAATAATATCCCCCAATAACCAGGACAAACAATAGTAAAAGCAATGCATATATTTTTTTCTTCATAAAATCCCCTATTCCTTTACAGAAGCTAAAAGTCCACATTTCATATTATAATAAGCAGGTGTCATGTCAAGGTAGTGCATATGTGGGTTTTCAAAACGCTGCTCTTCCACCCATATTTCGTTATCAAGCTGTTTCCTGGCATATTCTGCAATCTCCTGTACACTACGCTTAATACCTGTAAATTTTCCATCTTTGAACACTTGTTTCTGCAGGTTTACAAAACGGCATCCCTTAAAGCTTCTTCTTTTCCATGGCTTTAAGGGGTCAATATAATCCACTTCACTTAAATCTTCCAGTTCCTCATCATACTTTGCAATAATATCAGCAATAGCCTTGTTATTTTCATCATAGACCCTGTAAAGTTTTTTTAACCCTGGATTAGTGATTTTCTCCACATTCTCAGAAACCTTTATCCTTGGTTCAAACACACCATTATTCTCTACCGCTGCTATTTTATAAACTGCGCCAAATACAGGCTCTGACTTTGATGTTATAAGCCTTTCGCCAACTCCAAAGCTGTCAATACATGCCCCCTGCGTTATAAGTGACTGTATTGTAAACTCATCAAGGCTGTTTGAAGCAACTATTATACAATCATTAAGCCCCGCATCATCAAGCATTTTCCTTGCCTTCTTGGAAAGGTATGCAAGGTCGCCGCTGTCAAGCCTTATGCCTTTAAGCCGCTTTCCCATTGGTTCTAACACCTCTTTAGCCGTCCTTATTGCATTAGGTATGCCGCTTTTTAATACATCATATGTGTCAACAAGAAGCACTGTCATATCGGGATATGTTTCTGCATATTTCTTAAATGCCATAAATTCATCCTGGTAAAACATTACCCAGCTGTGTGCCATAGTGCCGCTGACAGGTATTCCGAACATCTGCCCGGCAAGCACGGTCGCCGTAGAAGAAGCACCGCCAATAAATGCAGCCCTTGCACCATATACAGCGGCATCCATATTGTGTGCCCTGCGTGCACCAAAATCAGAAACAAGCCTTCCGCCTGCTGCGTAACATATCCGCCTTGTCTTAGTTGCTATAAGCGACTGGTGGTTTACTTCAAGAAGAATTGCTGTTTCTATAATCTGTGCATCAATAAGGGGCGCAATAACAGTAATTACAGGTTCATCCGGATACATTACAGTGCCTTCTTCAAGTGCATATATATCACCCCTGAATTTAAAATCTTTAAGATAGTTAAGGAATCTTTCATCAAATATGCCAAGACCCCGCAGATATGCAATGTCTTTGTCATCAAAATGCAGGTTCCCAATGTATTCTATAATCTGCCCAAGTCCTGCAAATATGGAAAAACCGCCTTTATCTGGGTTATTGCGGTAAAATACGTCAAAAACTACCCTTGTGTCTGTATCATTGCCTGTAAAATAGCCGTTACTCATTGTAAGCTCGTACAAATCCATAACCATGCTTAAATTTCTTGCTTCATTCTGTGTGTTCATATAATCTTCCCTTCTGTTTCTGTATGTTTAATGTACCTGCTAACCAGCTAAAACGGAATTTAACTTTCCAATAGCAGTATCAAGGTCTATCCCATGTACATTGCATGCCTGTTCTAAAGTTTCCCTTGCAGATGACGGGCATCTGGCACAGCTAAGACCCATTTCATTAAATACCTCAATTGTTTCAGGGTGGTATTGTAAAATAGCGCCAATTAATGAATATTTTGAAATGACCATGATTTCCTCCATATCAGATATACCATTATATCATTATAATATTAATATTACTTATTCTGGTTTCTTAGATAAATATTATACCAGATATTGCAGTTTTTTCAATATATAGTGCTGGCAATTCCAAAGTGTTCCATGAACAGCCCGCTTTCGCTTGGACGTCACTCGCAACGGCGCATAAAATCTGAAAAAACCAGATTTAAACGCCGGCGGTTCCGTACAGCTGTTCATTAGAAGCACATTTGGAATTTGCCAGCTAATCTACATTTTGGTAATTTGAAAAAAACAAAGTAAAACCAATAATATTCTATAAATACAATAAAATAAAGACTGGCAGACTTTTATTTTAAAAAATGGAGAAACCCAGAAAAGGAAAGATAAAGTTGTAGAATGTCAAAAAGTATGTTATAGCTATAAAAAGCAGCTACGTAAGTAAGCTATACATAGCAAAACCACCCTTGTACTTTGAGCGGCCGAGGGTGGTATTTGCTATTCTTATTATCGGTTAACCCGTCTTATGGGCGGTTGTTCTTTTTATTAAATATAGCACATCTTAAATTTGATTGCAAGTTATTTTTCACTTTTGAGTTTCCCCATTTTTTGTTGTAAATAGCTTTTGTTAATGTGCTGTAATTCCAAAGTGTTCTATTCACAACACATTAGAAGCACATTTGAAATTTGCCAGCTAATCCGCTCTTTGTATAATTTCCAGATAAAAATTATTGTTGAATTATCCTCATTACCATGCTAAAATAATTACAAAATATAGCAAATTTTCAATGTCCAACATAATTGGGCAGGAATTTTTAAAAGAAAGGGGATATGGTTATGAAACGTAAAAAAACAATAATAACGGCTCTTCTGTGTTTGTTTGCACCAATACTTGTATGGATAATTACAGGCACAACAATGTATGATTGGAAAGTGGCAACAGCACAGGCAGCAGAAACAGAATTTAAAGGTGCAAGCGGGAAATCTGGAGATTTAACATGGAAAATAACAGAAGATGGACATCTGACCATTGAAGGCACAGGAAACTATGAAAGAACTTATTCTTATACTTCTTATATCAAAGTACCAGCATGGTGCGAGTACAATGAATATATCAAAACAGCAGAGATAAAAGTGCAAGGTATTACTTCTACAGCATATATGTTTTGTGATTGTAGAAATTTAACAAACCTTGATTTAACATCTCTTAATACTGGTAATGTAACTGATATGAGCGGGATGTTTTATTTTTGCAGCAGTTTAACAAGCCTTAATTTAACACCTCTTAATACTAGTAATGTAACTGATATGAGTGGGATGCTTTATGTTTGCAGCAGTTTAACAAACCTTGA
>DKYP01000124.1 GCA_002499945.1 Lachnoclostridium sp. UBA7097 | reverse complement strand
CAACTTTTTTCAACTTTTTTCAACTTTCTGCCAGCAGGGTATTACTATCCACAATTATATACAAATAGCATAGTTACAGAAAAGGGGCACACTATTAAAAAACAGTGTGCCCTGGCATTTTTTAAATACAGTTTGCCATTTCCTTAATGCATGATAAACAATAATTATTTACTTATTTTCATTGTCTTTTTATATCCAGACTTAGACTTAAACAGTTTCTTATAACTTTTTAATGAGCTCTTAGGAACTTTTATCTTAGCCTTTTTATTAATTCCGCTAATCGCTTTATCCCCTACAGATTTAAGCTTTGAAGAATTAATAGTAAGCTTTGTTACTTTCTTGCAGTTATTAAATGCCTTTTTGCCAATGCTTGTAACATTTTTGCCAACAACAACTGTCTGCAAATTCTTATAACCACTAAAAGAATTGCTCGAAACTGATGTTACTTTAAAAGCTTTTCCATTAATTTTAATACTATCAACAACCTTTAATGATTTAAAGCTCTTGCTGCTCTTCTTATTAGAAGTACCTTTAAGTGCAACTTCTCCTGTTCCATTTGCGTTTACCTTAATTACCTCATAATTCAGTTTCTTTACTGTTGTTGCATAACCAACCCTTACAGAACCAGAAGAACTACTTGCATTAATTGATATTTTAACTGGTTTATCCTGTTCCTCACCTGTAGCATCACCAAGCTGCCCGCTGTCATTACTTCCCCAGCAGTATAACCCGCCGCTCTTTGTTACTACAGCACTATGTGCCTCACCAGAACCAGCTGATTTTACATTACTAAGGACTTTAACTGGCTTAGGCTGGTCTTCTCCTGTGCCATCACCAAGCTGCCCGCTTACATTACTTCCCCAGCAGTATAAGTCACCATTCTTTGCTACTGCAAGACTATGGGTGTTGCCTAATGATACTGATTTTGCATTGCTAAGGACTTTAACTGGCTTAGGCTGGTCTTCTTCTGAACCATCACCAAGCTGCCCGCTGTCATTGCTTCCCCAGCAATATACATCACCATTCTTTGTTACTGCGGCACTATGTGCTTCACCTAATGATACTTCTGATACATTACTAAGAATCTTTACTGGTTTAGGCTGGTCTTCTTCTGAACCATCACCAAGCTGCCCGCTGTCATTACTTCCCCAGCAGTACAAATCACCATTCTTTGTTACTGCGGCACTATGGGAATAACCTAAATCTACTGTTGCTACGTTACCCAGAACCTTAACAGGTTTCTCCTGGTCTTCTTCTGAACCATCACCGAGCTGCCCGCTTGTATTGCTTCCCCAGCAGTACAAATCACCATTCTTTGTTATTGCAGCACTATGTAAATCACCAAGTGATACAGATACAGCATTGCTAAGGACTTTAACCGGCTTAGGCTGGTCTTCACCTGAACCATCACCAAGCTGGCCATTATCATTGCTTCCCCAGCAGTACAAATCACCATTACCTGTTATTGCAGCACTATGCGCAGTACCAAGCGCTGCCTGCACAACATTATCAAGGACTTTAACCGGTTTGTCCTGCTGTTCATCTGAGTTATTACCAACCTGGCCTGCATCATTGCTTCCCCAGCAATACAACCCGCCATTTTTTAATACTGCGGCACTATGGGAACTACCAAGAGCCACTGATACTACATTAGCACTTGCTGTCCTTACAGCAGCTGATGGTGCTACAGGCTGGTTAGCCCCTGCCATTAATGTTGCTGCCATAAAAACTGACATAATTTTTTGTTTCATTTTGAACCTCATTCCTGCACTGTCTACACACAACAGGCCTGTACCAGACAGTGCACAGTAACATGCCTGCAAGGCAGAAAACCATCCTGCCTTATTACCACCACAACATATTAAAATTATTGTTTATACCGTACAAAATACGGCACAGATAACAACTAGAAATAACTTTTGCTGTATTTCATTTGTTGCCCTAAAAACCAATTATAAATTTTCTGCTTATATCTGTCAAGAAAATAACAGCAAAAACAAATATTTGTGTATGGTAATTTTTATCACTTTAAAAATCTGTAATATAATGGAACATCTCACTGACATTCCCATAAGCCCTGTAATCTGCCCTGTCATCACCTGGTGCTTCTTCTTTATTAAGCAGTATTACTTTATCCCCGCTATAATATTTTATAATATACTTGCAAAGCGGCGACCTGATTGATGCCCCAAGGACTATTAATATATTTGCCCTTTCAACGGCACAGCTTGCCTGGGTAATCTTTCCATTATCTATCATTTCCCCTAAAAGGGTAAAACCAGGCCTGAGAGGCACATTACATACATCACACAAAGGTACACCCTTTGCATTTCTTATATAATCCGAACCAAATATTTTTCCACATGCCGGGCAGCGGTTCTGTTCAACCGAACCATGGAGTTCTATAACCCTGTCACATCCCGCCTTCTGGTACAGGGAATATACCATTCTTGTTATAACAGTATCAATCTTCCCATAATGCTGTAATTTTGCAACATCCCTATGTACAGATGTTGGTTCTAATTTATCCTTGTTAAGTATGATTTCTTTATAATAATCATAAAAAATATCTACACGTCTTGAAAAAAACAAAGAGGATACAATATCATCATTTGAATATCCATATTTCTGTTCTATATCATATGCAATATGTTCAGCCCTTACACCATTAAGGCCTGCTTCCATCATCACTTCAATTCCGCCAAGAACAACAATATTACTGCCATTTTTAATTATATTTTTAATTATTTCAAGATTCTGTTTCATAACCGGCACCCCCTTTCATTATTAAGTATGCCTGTAAACCTGGCATACCATTGTATTTTATATCTGCGGCTACCTGCCAAGATATGCACAGATACAATCTACAGTATTATCTATCCCCATTAAATCACTTCTTACAACTAAATCATAATTATTAAGATTTGTCCACTTCTCCCCAACATGGTAATTATAATAATTCGACCTGCGTTTATCATTTTTAATAATTATATCTGCTACTGATTTTTCATCATTATTGTACTGGTTTACTGCCCTGTCAATCCTGAAACTCATTGCTGCCTGTATAAATACATTGCATACATTTTCATATTCTTTCAGTACATAATCTGCGCATCTGCCGACTATTACACAAGGGCCTTCATCTGCAACTTTCCTGATTATGTCAGACTGTGCAAGGAAAATCCTGTCATCAAGTGACAAGCCGTTAAACCCGAAATCCTGGTTGCCATAAACATTAATTCCCATTGCAAGTGAATACAATAAACTATTAGTTGCTTTATCTTCTGCCCTTGCAAATGTTTCTTCTGCAAAACCGCTTTCTTTTGCCGCCCTTGTTATAAGTTCATTGTCATAAAATGGAATATTATAATGCTCTGCAATTTTCTGCCCTATTTCCCTTCCACCGCTTCCATATTGCCTGCCTATAGTAATTACTTTATCCATATTACCCCCTCCTTAATATTTTTCATTTTTATTAAAATAATTAATAATTTAATAAATATTTGTTAC
>DKYP01000119.1:2853-5371 GCA_002499945.1 Lachnoclostridium sp. UBA7097 | reverse complement strand
TTATGCCGCCTTTTGTATTATTAGGGGCAATCGTTACAGTATAGGAATTATTCTCCCCTGCTTTATTGGAAGCTAAAATCTTATTTACCTTTCCACTGCTGCTTCCCATTCCAGAAACCTTGCCAGTCTTTACAAGTACATTAATATTACTATCCATCTTCTTTAATTCACTTTGTGGTATAGTTACTGTATATGAATCCTGTGGTGTTTCTCCCTGTACTTTAACAACAAGCTTTTTACCGCTTTCCCTTGCAACATCTATACTTTCTTTAGTAACCTCTACCTTGCTTATGCCAACACCATCTACACCTGGCACTTCAATCTTAACAAGTATCTTAGGGGCAAGCTTATCTTTAGCAATATCAACTGTAGTCTTCTCAACATAAATATCTACACTGTCAATGCCTGCATCCTTTACACTCTTAAGATAATCTTCAGGTATTATTGTCTTGACAGAATACTGGCTGCTGATATCAGAAGCCCCTGTATAAACCGATGCACTGGCACTTACCTTTGTACCATCTGCATCTGATGTTACTTTTGTTACAAGAACAGAAAATGTGCCGGTATTAGTTAAAGTTTCAGTTACAACAGTTGAACTGCCATTATCTTCTGTTACAGTTTCCTTAGTGCTTCCTGTACCATCAGGCATAGTTACTTTTTCAGTAACTGTTGTCTTATTATTATCAACCTTTGTAGTAATCTCTGTAACTGCACCTGTAGTTTCATCTGTTTTAATCTCAGTTGTAACTCCCGGTGCCCCTGTACTGCCAGTACCCGGTGTACTGCTTGCCGCAGGCGCTCCTGTGCTGCCAGTGCCCGGTGTGCTGCTTGCTGCAGGTGCTCCTGTATTACTTGTGCCTGGTGCATTACTTGCTGCAGGTGCCCCTGTATTGCTTGTGCCTGGTGCACTACTTGCTCCCGGTGTCCCTGTATTGCCAGTGCCTGGTGTACTTCCACCCGGGCTGCTTCCGCCTGGTCCTGGAATATACTGGTTTCCAGAAGATGGAGGGTTTGTTGCAGCTGGTTTTTCTGTTGGCAATTTATCAGCAGCGGCAAGCTTAGCTGTACCAAATACTGCCGGTTGTGCATAGCCCATTCCCGAAGCATCATACCAGTTAATTGATGCCACACGTGTACCCGAAGCATCTGCATCATTTATCTGGAAATCAATACCTATACGGTTATTTTCCGCACCCTTTACCGTATTAAACTTAATCCTTGCTTCTACAATATACCCGTCAGCCGTCTTTTTTGTTGCACTCTTGATATTAGAACCATTACAATTCTTACCGTTAAAACTTAATTCATTCTCATAATTAATCCTGTACTGGCAGTCATCATCTTCATAACTTCCAGTCTTTCCGTTATTCTCATCTACAAATATTTCAAGTGAATCCTGTTCATAGGCATTTGCACTGTCTTTATTAAGAAGCGCATCCTTAACCTCAGCAAGCACATAAAGGTAATCTTCATCCCACATAGACTTTACAGTACCTGTTGTAGATACAGATTTATTTGAACTTACTGTAAGCTTATGCGCTGCTATACCATTCCATGCACTGTCAATCTCACCATCAATAGCCGCAGAACCTTTTTTAATTACCATAAACGGCTTTAATGTAAGTGTACCATAATATTTGCTTTTCTCCGCCTGTGTCATCTGGGTATCATTCCAGCATTCTTTAGTACCTGTTGCAGCATCATAAACAACCGCATCAGCACCAATCTTTGAATTTGCTGCTTTGCCAGGAATTGCAATTTCCTTCTCTGCCACATAGCCATCTGCTGTTGCCTTTGATTCACTTCTCTTTATAGTTACAGCTTCAATGCCATTTGCATTATCTGCTTTAATATTATCCTTATCAACATAAATTGTTACATTATCACCTTCATCAGAAGTTGCATCCTTAACAGTTACCTGTACATAAAGTTTTTCATTGCTCCATAAAAACTTCATAGAAGAATTTTTGCCAACTTTTACAGGTGCTGCAAGCGTCCAGTCTTTATCAGCACTTTCTACTACATTCTCCTCATTAATATATGGAGGAAGCTTTGAAGGGTCTGTAATCGCATAGAACGCCAGCTTAGCTTTATTATTTTCATCAAACAGCAGAGGCATATTGTGCCTTCCATCTGAGAACTCATCAGTAACCAGCCATGAATCACTATCAGAAACACCCCAGAATACCAGCGCTGTAATATTAGTGCCATCATCCTTAGCTTTAAGTATTGCATCAATAAACTCTTTATAACGGTATGCCTGCTTTACAAGCTCTGCTTCCTTCTGGGCATCACTTCCATCATAGCTTTTACTTGCAAGCATATCAAGCTCTGTAATCTGCACTTCATCTGTATGTTTACCATAAGCCATAATTGCATTATAAAGTTCCTCTGCACTTGGCGCTTCCATTGAATGGTGTGACTGCATACCAATACCATCAATCCTGCCGCCACCTGCTTTTACAGCATCCGCAAGGTCACAAATGCACTGTACCTTTACAGGGTCTGTTTCACC
>DKYP01000119.1:0-2559 GCA_002499945.1 Lachnoclostridium sp. UBA7097 | reverse complement strand
TACCTTTACAGGGTCTGTTTCACCATAATCATTATAAAAAAGCTTAACATTCTCATCTACATACCTATCTGCATACTTAAAAGCATTTATAATATATTCATTACTGTCCCCATAAATCTTATAATAACCAGTTTCTTCCTTACCGCCATTAAAATATCTCCTCAGGCCGCCTTTTACACCATCACCTGGAATAATTGCTTCATTAACAACATCCCAGCAATAAAGAAGCCCTGGATATTTTTCCTGTACATGTCCAACTACCTGCTTAATATAATCCTCAAGCCTTGCATTCATTGCGTCTTTAGTAAGAAGATTACCATCCTTATCCTCGAAAAACTTTTCTGGTGTCTGTGAATACCAGCAAAGCACATGCCCGCGTATATGTATCTGGTCTTCTTCATCCCTGCCCTTATTATAATCTTTGAAATAATCCAGAATCTTATCCGTGTCAGTAAAATCAAGATTTAAATTTCCATCAGCATCCAATCCTTTAAAAATAGCATCAGGCTTCATCTCATTATTTGCTGTTATACTGTTATAATGCTTCTGTACAAGCTTCATCTTGTTTTCATCACCATTAACAATATCCTTTGTTACTACACCACCAACCTTAAAGTCATAACTAGGATTCTTTCCAATAAAGAAATCTTTTAAAGATACTATATCTTCTTCTATTGATAAATCTGCATCATCTTCTTTAATAGAAAGGTTATCAACATAGAAAGAATTTTTACATGTTTCATCAGCTATCTTAAATTCTAATGTTTCAAGGTCACCACTCCAATTTGCTGTAAAGCTTCCTTTAAGTTCGCGCCATTCGTCTTTAGAAGCTATTACTGTATTATTGGAAATTCCAAAGCCATCATAAACAGGTTTACTATCTGTACTTGATTTTATTGTAAGACCTGCTTTAACTTTGGACTCTGCTGTGTATTTCTCACCAAGCTTTACCCAGCAGCTAAAATTATACTTTGTCTTATTCTTAACTTTAGTTTTAATATCCTGGGCAAGTGAGTTCCAAGTATCAGACCTGTTTATAACTTTTACACAACCACCAATGTTATCATACCCATTAGAAATAAATTCAAGTGTTGCAGTATCCATTGTTGTTGCAACCCAATGTTCTGTATCTGTTTCAAAAGATGGATTATCTAAAATATTCTCACCCTTTTCAGGTTTTACAGGTTCTTCAGGAATGTTTGTTCCTGTGCCCTTCTTTATAAGAGAAACATCATCAACATAAAATGATTTTGTTGTTCCATCTGCTATTTTAAATTGTAATGTCTTAAGCTCACCACTCCAGTTTGTTTCAAAACTTCCTTGAATCTGGCGCCACTCATCCTTAGACGCTGTAATGGTATTACCTGAAAGACCAAATCCATCATAACTATCTTCACCACCATTGTCCCCTGTGGAATTTATTGTAAGTCCTACCTTAACTTCAGACTCTGCTGTATCTGTATATTCATCACTCAGCTTTACCCAGCAGCTAAAGTTATACTTAGTATTGTTTTCTACTTTATTTTTGATATCCTGGGTCACTGAATTCCAAGCTTCAGTTCTGTTTTTAATCTGTACATAACCACCAATATCATCATGCCCTTTAGAAGAAACATGTTCCAGCGTTGTAGTGCTGTCTCCACTTTTGGTTGCAAACCAGCCTTCTGTGTCACTTGCAAAAGACGGATTGTCTATAAGGTTTGGATTTTCCGCTTCTGCCGCTTCTTCTGCTGCCTTAACAACTGTTGTTATGCCTGGCGGCATAAAGCTTCCGCCTGTTAATGCCATTGCAGCACTTAATGTTATACAAAGTGCTCTTTTTAATGTTTGCTTCTTTTTTAACATAAAGCCCCTCCATTTCTCATAATTTTACTTTTATTATAATTTTAGTTACATTTTTATTATAATTATTTTTTTTTGGCTTTTCCCTAATTAATTATAGAAAAAACAGGTACAAATTATAGTGAAATGGATATATGTGCTAAAAATAATATGATTACAGGGTTATATTTTGTGACATGTGTTTGGTCTTGTGATATAAAAATAACGGGCAATGCCATTATTGTGTTATATTTTGTAGCATTGTCCGCTATTATATTATGTAATATTAGATAAAGTTTTTATTATTTTACGACTATATTTCTTTTCATGGTTTTAAGTTTTCCACCAGCTAATTTTATCCTTATGGTAATCTGTGCTTTTCCTTTGCTTTTTGCAGTAATTGTACCATTTTTAAATACTCTTGCTTTCTTTGGGGCAAAAGATTTATATGTAACAACGCTGCCTGTTTAGCATAAGGTGTACTGCTTCTTACACTCTGTCTTAAAATAAGCCCTTTGCCAAGGTTAAGCTTTACTCTTGTTCTTTTTCCTGCTTTAACAGAATTTCTGGCAAGTGAAGCTCTTGTCTTGTTAAGAAGTGTAATAACTTTGTTGCCTTTTAATGCTCTCTTTGTAATAACATAAGTATTTCCACTGAAACCTTCAATGGAAGCTTCGCCTTTTTTAGTAACAGTTAATTTATTATTTGCGATTTCGTGAACTACCCATTGTCTAAAGC
>DKYP01000055.1:871-5317 GCA_002499945.1 Lachnoclostridium sp. UBA7097 | reverse complement strand
ATTTTTTGTCGAACTCACGTTAATTAAAATAACCCCTGCCACTTTAACTGCAGGGGGTTCTATAAAATTATATCACACAGCCATTTATTACATATCTTTCTTTCTGATGATTTCAAGCACTTCTTCTTCTGTAAGGTTTACTTTTCGTGCTATCTCATTAGTTTGTAAATTCATTTCATAATACGCATAAACCATTCCATTTTTCATGCCTTCCTGTCTGCCTTCTTCCATGCCTGACATGAAAATAGTTTTTGCTTCATAATCTAAAACTTTTCCTCCCATAATTCCACCAATTCCTTTCTTTATTTTTTCATACTTTACTGCCAGACTCTCTATTACAATGCTTGACATATAAAGCAGCATTGATTTTGTATATTCTGAAATTTCTCCACCAAGACATTTACTATTAAGTTGTTTAATTATTGAGATAAATTCTTTTTCTGCTTTTTGGAAGTTAAGGTTTTGAGAACACGTATTTTGTAACTACACACTACCTTAAAACCTATTCCAAGATGGATAATGTCTTAAACACATCCTGCTGCCATTAGTTTATTTCCCTGCAAGATTACAAATTATGAAGCTTATTAACTAGAAAATATCCATTGCTTTCGTTAAACTTTGCTTTTGCTCATCTTGTGAATAAATATACTGTAATATACTTTTGCTAAATTTATTATTCAGCTTAACAAATGTATATTTTATAGCTTTAGGGCTTTCAATAACTATTTCAGGATTAACACAAGTCTGGTTAAAATTGAGATTCATACCACCAAACATTGTATATGGTAAAATTATATGTACACCTGAAAACCTGCGGCTAGTGACTGCCACATTTAAATCTTTCCAGACTATCTGTCCATCTTCTGTTGTTAAAATAAATTCTGGTATAGAATATACATCTGCAAAATAAACAGCAACATCCTTCTTATTGGAATGTTTTAAGAAATTTACCAATTCCTCTTCACTTCTGCCAAAACCAGTCAGCAAGAATTTATAATTCATTTTCTTTGCAGATGGAAAAAACTCTAAAAATGTATTAATGTTTTGACACCACACAGGAGTTGAAGCACCAGTATCAAACAATAAACGCATTCCATCATATCTAATTATAGGAATAACCTCTCCAGGCAACACATTAAATTTAAGGTTCATCTTTTACCCCCATTTCCGCATTTAAACACTCAATCAGTCCTGTGTTAAAGCCAATAGTTGTTCTGTCTAATATATCTTTTGATTTTTCACGGTGCATTTTAATCATAACAGGCTCTACGTTATCATCTGTATAAACCCCTGCTAAAATACCATCTATTATTCCTGAACCTATTGTTAAATTACAATCTGACATTCTTACCCACATACCTGGATATGCCTCTACTACTTCACCCCAGGTGTATCTTTTTCCAATCTCTAACTCTTTAGGCATAACCTCTTACCTCCATTTTCATACTCAAACTATTAATTAATTCAATTACTTACATCATACAAAAAACCATCTGCCTTTAAACAGATACCCAGTATTTAAAATTGTTGACCTGTAAAAATAAGTGAATCTGTTACCACCACCAAATTTCCTGCTATTACCTATCCAATTTACAAATAACTATACCAGTATGTACAGTACCCACAACAATATCTGGCTCTTTAAAGATTTATTTCCAACTGTATACATAACAGATTAAGCGTGGTAAACTATCAAGGTTTTATAACTGATAAAACTATAGAAATGACTTATTTTTATACAAAATACACAAAAATTGATTAGCGCATTTCACAATCACTTAATTACTTAATATCTTTCTTCCAAACCAACATATGCCATTATAGTATTGCAGATTTTCTTACCCAGCCTGATATTGTTATTTATCATGGTATCTAAACATATTTTTACATCTGGTTGTCCAATATAACCTTTATCATATGCAAGCATCAGAATACCTGCTGTACCAATATATCTTATCTTTAGCTGTTTTGCAACGCTACGTCCCTTGCGTTCGTCTATAAGAAGCAAATCTGCTTTCTGTTCATCATACATAATAAGGGCTTCACTTTCACCTGAATCAAGCCCTGTAACACTACGCAGGACATTTACAGATTTTATATTCTCTGCTTCTTTAAGAGAAATGAATTTTGTTGCCTTTATTATCTTTGCTTCTCTCTATATACAGGATTCTCTGTTAATTCATGGTATACTGCATTGGGAACAAGTACATTACCATATAATCTTTCCAGTAATTCCAGATGTCCTGCTTTTAGCAGCAAAAGTATAGGTGTTGTATCTGAAATTACAATCATACTGTCATTTCCCCTAGTTCTTTTACTATTGCTAATTCTTCTTCTATTTCATCATCTGTCATTTCAACATAAGGAAGCCCCATTTTACCATACAATACAATGAGGTCTGTTTTGAATATGCCAAGAATTTCAGCTGCCCTGCCATGTGAAATAATTCCATCATGCACATATGGATATAACATCATGGCATTTCTTTCAAGCTGTTTCTCTTTATCTTTTTTCATTACAAATGGAACCATTTCTTCTGGTATTTCCATGTTCACAAAAACCATAATTACAGCCCTTTCTATTTACAAATTTTTAGATAATTGCGAAACTCTTAAAGCCGCAAAAAATCTACGTGCTTACCCTGGCATGGAACGGGGTTCTGCTGAATGGGATAAAATTTATAAAATCCGTGTAAGTGTAGAAAAATCCATTAACCATTTTAAAGACAGTTTCTGCATTGCAGGCAGAAAGACCCAGAATGAAAAAACGCTTCATGCAAACTTACTGCTTTTACTGCATATCTTTCTTTCTGATGATTTCAAGCACTTATTCTTCTGTAAGGTTTACTTTTCTTGCTATCTCTTTAGTTTGTAAATTCATTTCATAATATGCATAAACCATTCCATTTTTCATACCTTCACGTTTGCCTTCTTGTCTGCCCTGTTCCAACCCCTCTTCTATGCCTTCCTCCTTGCTATACTTTAAAGCATCTTCCATATTCCATTCTTCTAACATAAGGCTCATTAATTCCCCGCTCCTTTCTTCCATAAAACCAGTGAGTATGTTTTCTTCCCTGCACCATTGTACAGTTTCCTTATAAAATGTACCCCTTGTCAAGGACATTTTTATTTATTTGTTTCAGGGAATATATGTTCGTTTTGTTTAATACTAAGAATTCCCTCTAATGGATAAATTCCAGTGGTAATATACTCATAATACTCATTAGGTGACAACTTAGCCAATTGCCACTGATATCTACTGTTATTGTAATAATCCATCCAATCATCTATTATTATTTTAACTTCTCTAAATTTTGTACATCCACTAACATCTATTTCATCTTTCATGTGACCAAAAAAGCTCTCCTGCGGGGCATTATCCCAACAGTTTCCTTTCCTTGACATTGACTGCCTGAGTTCTTTATCATTAATTAACTGGATAAATTTTGTACTTGTATAATGACATCCCTGATCAGAATGTATCAGTGTTTCCTTTGTCAGTTCAATTCCATGTTCCTTTATTAGTTTATTCACTGTTTCTAATACAAAATCAACTTCTAAAGAATCACTTAGAGCATAAGACAGTATCTGCTTTGTATATGCATCCAGAATTGTTGACAAATACGCAAATGTCCCATTATATGGAATATAAGTAATATCAGTCAATAATACTTTTCTTGCACCATATTCTGTAAATTTACGGTTAAGAAGATTGTCTGCAAAATTATTTGTCTTAATTGCTTTTGCCATCCTTCTATATGGATTTGCTCCTCTAATTGGACATACTAATCCGTATTTATTCATCAACCGTCTGATTTTCTTTAAATTCATTATAACCGGAGGATTCCAATGTATCATACACATATATATGCCTCTTGCACCTTTACTATATCCCCTATGATTATATGCTTTAAGTATCTGTTCAAAATCTTCTCTGTCTTTTTGTTCTCTTGCTTCTCTGACATCAGCTGCATTTATCCATCTGTAGTATCCAGAACGGGAAACACCTGCTATATCGCAAAGCATGCTTACACTTAACTGGTTATCGGACTCCTGTAATGTTTTCTGTATGACTTCAAATTTCCAGCCTGAACCCATTAGTATCTCCTCGTTGGTATATTCCCTATCTTTACAATTTTTTTTAAAAAGTCAACCTCCTGCCGTAAATACTTCACCTCATTTAATATATTAGCCAATGTTTCCGAAGACTCTGTAGAAGCCTCTTCAGGTATACATAATCTGTCTTTCTTCCTTCGTGTTCTGTTTTCTCCCTGTCTGAATCCATTTCCACTTTGAGCCTGTTTTTTTATACTTTGGACCATACTGTCAATCTGTTTTTGACTAAATATTTTTAAGTCATATCCCAAATCTTCCAATATCCTTCTTGGTGCCATTCCAGCCTGATATGCTGTCCAAAATGCTTCTTTAAACTCAATTGTAAAATACA
>DKYP01000055.1:0-501 GCA_002499945.1 Lachnoclostridium sp. UBA7097 | reverse complement strand
TGTATATTCTTTCATTGCATCCTCTCCAATCTTTCAATTATTGTATCAGATGCCCCTGCTCTTAAAAATACCTAAGTGTCCATTTTTGCTAATTTAATGCCCTTAACCATTGTCTGCTTTACAGGGTTAATACCCTTTTCGACATATCCACATTCTGGTACGGCATCATTTAACTTTTATGTCCACCTTTATGGGTATTTCCTTTTTTCAAGGTGTCTACATGTAAGGATTCTTTCAGTAATTTCAGACCTAGCAAACATATATTATTTCCCTCTAGCGGTAATTGACATTTCAAACAATCCCTTTCACTTGTCGTGTCCACCTTATAGGGTACATTATATTAAGGGCATCTGTAAATGTATACCCAGGTGTGTGCTTTAATTCTTCTGCTTTCTTTACAAATGAAATGTAGCCTCCCAGTATATTCAGGATAACCGCATAAAATAAATATTTTATAAAACCAGATGATATATAAACATCTTCAATAAGTTTTTTGAATGT
>DKYP01000189.1:19224-19473 GCA_002499945.1 Lachnoclostridium sp. UBA7097 | reverse complement strand
CAGTTTAAAGGGAATAATTATTAATTATTTATTATGTATATATATTTTTTGGTAATTATTGTAGAAAATATTCATAAATGTTAAAATAAAAATAAAAGGAGGCAAAAAATGGGAAATAATTATAACAGTATAATAAGAATGGCAATTAAGGCAAGAAAAAATTCTTATTCGCCATATTCAGGCTTTAAAGTCGGGGCATGCCTTAAAGATATAAATGGAAATCTTTATACAGGGTGTAATATTGAAAAT
>DKYP01000189.1:15059-18951 GCA_002499945.1 Lachnoclostridium sp. UBA7097 | reverse complement strand
TATACAGGGTGTAATATTGAAAATGCTGCATTTTCACCTACAAACTGTGCTGAAAGGACAGCATTTTTTAAGGCAGTAAGTGAAGGGGTAAAGGAATTTGAAAGTATAGCTATAGCTGGTGGTGCTTTTGAAATAAAAGATTATTGCCCTCCATGTGGTGTGTGCAGGCAGGTAATGATGGAATTTTGTAATCCGGAAAGTTTTAAAATAATCCTTGCTAAATCAGAAAATGATTATAAAGAAATGCTTCTTAAAGATTTACTGCCTGAAGGCTTTGGAAGGTTAAATATTAAATAAAGGAGGCTGGTAACATGGTAATGTATAATATAATTGATAAAAAGAAAAAGGGCGGCGGGCTTACAAGGGAGGAAACAGAGTATTTTGTAAATGGATATGTAAAAGGGGATATTCCTGATTACCAGGTATCGGCGCTTCTTATGGCAATATATTATAAAGGAATGTCTGATACAGAACTTCTAAATCTTACTGATATTATGGCAAAATCTGGTGATATGGCAGATTTATCTAGAATAGGTGGGATAAAAGTTGATAAGCATAGTACAGGCGGGGTTGGTGATAAAACAACTATTGCTGTAGCGCCAATTGTTGCGGCATGTGGCGGGAAAGTTGCAAAAATGAGTGGCAGGGGGCTTGGATTTACAGGAGGAACCATTGATAAGCTTGAATCAATACCTGGTTTTAAAACTTCTATACCAAAAGAAGAATTTTTTAATATAGTTAATGGCATTGGACTGTCGGTTATAGGGCAGTCTGGTGAAATAGCCCCTGCTGATAAAAAGTTGTATGCATTAAGGGATGTTACAGCAACAGTTGACAGTATCCCTTTAATAGCAGCATCAATAATGAGCAAAAAACTTGCAGCTGGAAGTGATAAAATTGTTCTAGATGTAACAACAGGTACAGGTGCATTTATGAAGAGTATAGATGATGCTGTTACTTTAGCTAAGAAAATGGTAGCAATAGGGGAAGGGGCTGGACGTGAAACTGTAGCATATATTACAAATATGGATGTTCCGCTTGGTATTGCTGCTGGAAATAGTATTGAAGTGATAGAGGCAATAGAAACACTTAAAGGTAATGGACCAGAAGATTTTACAGAGATATGCAGGAATTTCTCTGCTTCAATGCTTAATCTTGCAGGAAAAGGAAGCATGGAGGAATGTATTTTAATGGCAGATAAGGCAATAGAAAACCATTCTGCGCTTGATAAATTAGCAGAAATGGTTAAAATGCAGGGAGGGGATGAAAGATATATTTATGATACATCTTTATTTAAAAAAGCTCCTTATTCTTATGAATGGATATCAGAATCAGATATGTATATAACACAAATGGATACAGAACAATGTGGCAAAACATCAGTCCTTCTTGGGGCAGGAAGGGAGGTAAAGGACAGTATAATTGATTTTACAGCAGGAATAAAATTTTATAAAAAAACAGGTGATTATGTAAAAAAAGGTGACGTAATAGCTGTATTATATTCATCGGATAAAGAAAAATTAAATAAAGCAGCAGAGTATCTTAAACAGGCATATGAAACAGGAAATGAAAAAGTACAAAAAAGAAAAACTATAATTGCATATATTTCTAAAAATAATTTTACTATGTATTAATATTTAAAATTAAAATCAGTAAAAGATTTCACAGCCAGGGAGATTAGATTTTAAAAATCCAATCTCCTTTTCTGTTATATTAGTGTTTGTCAGGTTTAAGGTTTTGAGGTTATATAATCCTGCAAGTTTATTTATATTATGTAAATTATAATTACCAGATAAATCTATATTAGTAAGTGATAATAAGCAGGCAACAGGAGATAAATCATTTATATTATTATATGAAAGTACCAGTGTTTTTAAATTGCATAATGTTTCTAAGGGCTCTAAACTTGTAATCTGGTTATCGGATAAATATAATTCATTTAATGAAGTGTAATATTTTATATTATCTAAATTATCAATTTTATTAACATTTGCATACAGAATTGTTAATTTAGAACAGGAAAAATTGGCACTTTGTGGATTTGGAACTGTTATAATATCTGTACCACTGATATCAAGCTCATCTATTTCATTAATTTTTGTAATTACACTATTTTCATCAATATTTTGGGAAATAGTAACATATGGTTCTTTTCTGGTTTTTGTAATATAATTATAAAGGGAGAAAATAAAAATTGTACCCGTTATAATTATAAGCAATACATATTTAAAACTGGTCTTTTGCTGCTTTTTTTGTATGGTATAGGTTTTAGTATTTATTAATGATGTTTTTAGATAATATAAAGGATGTTGTAAATCTGTAATATATAAATTGTAACCACAGTTAGAAATTTTATCACGTATTGTTGCAGAGTTTAATGCAGTGCTTATTTCATCAATAGAAGAAAACCTGTCAGAAGGATTAGGAGAACATCCTTTTAAAATTATAGAGTATAATTCCTGTGGGATATTATCTTTAATACCATTATCATAATTATTGCAGTCTATAGTATAGCCATTGTTAAAAAGTGTAAATAAAAGACATGAGAAAATATAAATATCAGATGTATAACCAGGCGTTATGCCTTGTGTAGTTTCAGGAGGAGTATAGCCAGGGGTTGTTGTTATAGCCATTTTTTTATTATTTAGAAAAACAGCAGAAGAAAAATCCCCAAGGCAGTATGAACCATCATAGTTTAAATAAATATTTGAAGGTGTGCAGTCCATATGAAGGATTTTATGTGAATGGAGTATTTTTAGGGAACATAAAATATTAGCTGCTATATCTAATATACCAGCTGCTGGTATGCCATTTTTGCATATTAAATTCTTTAAATTAACCTGGTATCTGGTAACTATATAATAGTTATGTTTATATAAAATTATTTCTAACGGGCTTTGTATATAAGGGCTTTTTATGGATTTGATTTTTTTATAAATATTTTTACAAAATCCTGCTTCACTGGTAATTTTTAATATTCTTTTATTTTCTTTACCTGCATCTGGGGTATTTGTATTGTGCTTGATTATATATACCTGGGACTGTGCAGAATTACTTAGCGTGTTTGTAATGTGCCAGTCCTTTTTTAATTGTGGTGGAAGCAATGGATATAAATTATTATAATCTTTATTCAATATGTCCTCCTTTCATGGTTTGCCTTATTTGCCTATATCCGGGTAAACCCGGTATAGGCAAATGTGGCATACCATTTTAATTATATAACCTTAACTGGACATGCAGCTTTAATAGTACCATCTGGAAGCATTATAAGAATTGTTGTAAATCCTTTTTTTAGTGCTGTTAGTTTTTTATCTTTAAATATTGCAATAGAACTATCATTGCTTTTATAAATAAAATTTAAACCAGATGTTTTAGCGGGTGTTGTTGTAAATAATATTTCTTCAGAATTTCCAGCTGGTATTTTAATAAAATGTTTCTGAAATTCTATTTTTGTTATATTCTTGGTTACAGGTTTTTTTGAAGTGTTGTTTTTACTGGAACTTTTATTATTTTTTGCAGGAAGCTTTTTTGTTTTAATTTTTCTTGTAACAGGGCTGGTATTATTGGTTTTATTATATTTATTCTGGGTATTTTTTGTATTACTTTTTATATTACTTTCTATAGTGGCAGCTGGTTCTGGCTGGGTGCTGCTATTATTGTTATTACTATTATTATAATTTTTATTTGTATAGGCTTTTGTTTTATTACCAGGAGAAGTAGTGCTGGCAGGTTTATTGCCAATAATATAACTTTCACTATTATATTGGGTGTCATTATTTTCTATATTATATGTATGGTAAGAATTATTTTCTTCATTATCTTGTGGCATTGAAAAAGTATTCCCTGATGCAAAGATATAATTATTGGCACTTATTGAAGATATAAATATAAT
>DKYP01000189.1:5204-14874 GCA_002499945.1 Lachnoclostridium sp. UBA7097 | reverse complement strand
AAGATATAAATATAATAAAATATAAAATGTGTAAAATAGTAGTTTTTTTCATATTTAAAATATTCCTTTCCGTATATTATGTAGTATTAATCCGTTTTTATTTAATAACTATTGTAACTTTTTATTCCATGGAAATCTATTGTAATTATTACTAAAAATTAGTGGATTATATTGACATATGTTACAATTTAAAAAACTCCAGAGAGCAAATCTTTCTCTGGAGTTTGTAGGATTAATTAGATACATAACTTACAAATACATATCCTGCATTTTTAAATGTTTTGTCAGCACTTGTAATTGATGTTGTCGTTTTATGCATTGTATCTGGGTCCATCCATGTTACAGTTGACGAAGTATAACCTGTTATTAATACAGCATGTGAATTATTTAGCATTGCTATTACAGGTTTTTCACCGCTTACAAAGTATAGTATTTCATCAAGTGTACATCCTGTAAGGTTTACTGGCTGGTCAAGGTATTTTGAAAGCATGGATATTATTGACTGCCCCTTTAGTTTACTAACTGGTACTGTATGCTGTGCTGCCTGTAAAAGCATCTGGGTACATGCTTTTATGCTTGATGACTGGCTGTCAGGGTATGTTATATTGGATAATTCTTTTGAAAGGAATTTACCACCACGTTCCCATACTATGTGTGACTGGTTATCCATTACAACACCCATTTGTTCATCTGCAAGCTGTATAGCAGCAGCAGGGTCTGTCATGCTTGCTGTAATCCCGCCATACGCATAAATATAATATTTTTCTATACTGCTTCTGGTATCTTTTAAATGAAGTGTAGTATTTTCAGTAACCATTACATATTCTGTTGAATCTACAGAAGGTTTCTTTTCAAGTAAAAATCCAGCGGGAAGTGAAATATATTTTTCTGTTAAAGCTTTATCGGTTACACGTGTTGTTATATTAATTGATGGCTTTTTATTACTTTTCTGGTTCATAATATCATCATTAGATGCTGGTTTAAACCTTCCATTAACTTTTTGTACTCTTTTAAGCCGGATTACATTATCATCTACAGTGGCACCGGTTACATATATATTTTTATTTTTGTACTCACGCAGTATATTGCCATTACAGTCTGATATAACCAGTTTATATGCTGGTTTTACAATTTCACCATTTGTTGCTTCATAAATATCTTTATTCCTGACATATCCATATACAAGGTTAGAATCTATTGTGCCAAGAACTACAATGCTTTGTTTTTTCTTAGAAGAAACTATAAGGCTTTTGGCTGTATCAAGGTTTAGTATTGTTATATTGCCGGCATATTTTGAGTTAGAAGCATCAGACCATACAAAACATTTTGCCTTTTCTAACATTACAAAATTATCTTTAGCAGCGTTTTCTGTAAGTATTTCATACCTTTTAGATGCAATATTATAAGCATAAACTACATCATTTAATGAAAAATAGAATATATTTTTATTGTTTACATAACAGAAACTTCCAAGGTCTTGTTTCAGTTGTTCATAGGTGGTTGAAAGAGGTATATATACACGTTCGGTAATCCTGTTATCTTCCGGGTTATAATCATACAGGATAATACCAACCCTGCCCTCATAATCACCACTGTTAATATAGCCATATACAAGAAAACTGATTGTCCCGTCATCATTTAACTTTAATATTTTAATATCGTGCTGGTCATATTTTTCACGTGTTAAATCTTTTTTCTTATTTTCAAATGAAAATACTTTATGCAGTTTATATTCAGGTAAATTGTAATACCATAATGAACCATTTCTTACAAATGCAAATTTATTATTTTTATCACTGGAAGTTATTTCTAAATCTTCAGCATTTGAAATACCAATTTTAAGTTCATTCTTTTTTGTTGAAATAAACTTTGGATTAAATAATGCTTCCATTGTCCTTTTGAAATTAAGCAGGTACATACGGCTGCCAGAGTATCTTATACGGTAAAATTCTTTAACAAAATATGTTTCTGTACCTGTAGGGGTTTCAGCTTTAACATAATATTTCTGTTCTATTGCTGCGGTTTCTATATTTATTTCTTTTATAGATGGTATTATTTCTGTCAGTTTTTTTGGTTTTAACTTTCCCCATGTAATAAGGTTATAGCTGGAGTTAATTGTTACATTTGCAAATGTCGAATCATCTCCTGCATTTGGTTCAAGATAATTAGTAATATTAAATGTTTTGCCATTATCAAATGTTGCTTCATGGAAGTTCTTTACAAATTCGAGCTTTTCTTTTAAGAAAAAGTCACTTTCATAATATTTAATCCTTGTATAAAAATTTATCTTTTTACTCAGGTTTGTTGTAAGTGTTATCTGCAAGCCATATTCAGTACTTGTGTCTAAAGCTTCTGAAATCTTTATTTTTATTGTTTTATTTTTATCATCAGAATCAAAAGCAGTAAGGGTATTGGTTTCAATTATTTTATTATTTGAAATATCATGTAATTCAAAACCCAATTTTTTTATCTTTGATTCATTTTCTGTAATTTTAACATTAAATGATTTAGATGTATCTAATGGTGTTATTGATTCCCTTATACTTCCGCTGTCAAGCCCGCTGCTGTATCCTTGTATTGTATTTACCGTATATTTGCCTAACTGCAATGAAATAGATGGAAATGTTGAATCCTGTAAACTTGTTGCAATAGTTTTCCCCTCTGTTGCATCAGGTATTTCATCTTTAAATATAAATATTGAAAAAGCAAAAATAAATAATAATGCTATAAATTTATATAAATGTTTCACTTTAATCCTCCGTTTTAGTAGTTTGTATAATATGTATAGTATAATGTTTTTATTTAAAAAAAACAACAGTTTTGATGTATATGAAAAATATTTAATGTTTTTGAAATTTTTAGCACACTGGTTTATATTTTGCATATAATAGTATAAATTTATTTGTATGCATATGCAGAAGCATATGCAGAAATGGGGTTATCTATGGAGTATAATAAATATTCTGGAGGTAATATGATGACATTTCCATTAGAATTAACAGAGGTGGGAAGAGAAGAAAAAATGCTTGACAGTAAATATTTATATCCGCCGGAAATTAAAGATATACAAATGGAAATTGAGGAAGTCTGTGATAAAATGGAATATGATGGAAGCATGATGTTTGATGAATGCCCTGATAAAGTTACAGTTGAAAAGATTGTCAGGGAAATGTGCGGAAAAGGTAATTGCAAGAAATGCTGTGAAGAAGATAGTAATAAATGGTTTGTTGCACTTGTGCAGGTTATGTTGTGTAATGAAATGGGTTACAGGAGAAACCGGAGGATGTGCCATAAAGACAGGATGTTTTCAAAGTAATATTAAAAATCATAATCTATATATGGTATTCCCATATAAATATGGGCAGGGGTGTTTGTAACTGCCATATGGATATTTGAGCCTTGGAATAATGGTTTTATTCCACAGTTTTTATTAAGAATGGGACTGTAGAAATAGTAATCATAATAGTTACCTGCATTATTGCATGAAACCAGGGTTATATTTCTGTCATAGTTTCTAAGCCAGCCAGTTATTGTGTTTAATGTCTGTGGCTGGCTGCCGGGAGTCTGGGGAAATATAATTTCATTAGTAGTTTTATTTATATTTGTTATTTGTATACCAGAAGTTTCTAAAAATGCATTAACCGTTTTTGCATTGTCTGGATTTAAACTGGATATAAACTGTATTGCAGCAGCAGTCCAGCACAGAATACATAAAGATATTCCAAGGCTTTTTTTAATTAGGTATTTACTGAAAAGTTCCATAACTGGCAATCCTCCTAAAATATGTAATATATGTTTGTAAGACATTATTGCCAGTTTTATATAAATTATGCAAAAATTTGTTATTATTTTAAAAGGCTGCTGTATACTTCGCGCTTTGATATCCCTCTGTCAGATGCAACCTGTTTCATAGCTTCTTTTTTGGACATGCCTTTTGATAAATAAATATCCATATGCTCTGTAATATCCATATTTTTGTATTCTTCCTGTTTCTTTGTTTCAAGTCCTTTTATTGTACAGCCTTCAATTACAAGTACATATTCACCTTTTGGCTGGTTCTTCATATAATATTCTATAGCTGATGAAAGTGTGTGTAAATGTACTGTTTCATGTAATTTAGTTAGTTCATGGCAGATAGTAATTTTTCTGTCAGAAAGTGTTTCGTAAAGTTCGTTAAGGGTATTTTTTAAATGATGCGGGGCCTCATAAATTATTATTGTACGTGTTTCTTCTTTCAGGGAATTTAATATTGTTTTCCGTTCTTTTTTATCAGAAGGAAGAAATGCTTCAAATGCAAAACGCCTTGTAGATAATCCTGACAGGGTGAGGGCTGTAACACATGCACATGCACCTGGAAGTGATGTAACCTGTATTCCTGCCTGGTATGCCTTTTTAACTATTTCTTCTCCTGGGTCGGAAATTCCAGGTGTACCTGCATCTGTTACAAGTGCAATATTTTCTCCATCTAAAAGTTTATTTACAAGATATTCTGCTTTATCATATTTGTTATATTCATGGTAACTTGTCATAGGTGTTTTTATATTGAAATGGTTAAGCAGTTTTATTGTATTCCTGGTATCTTCCGCTGCAATAATATCTGCTTCTTTTAAAGTGCTAAGTACACGTAATGTTATATCTTCAAGGTTTCCAATAGGTGTAGCACATAAATATAATATACCTGGCATAGTGTAACAATACCTTTCTGTTTAATAAATTAAGAAATATTAAATATCTGGCCCGTATATTTCTAAAACACGTTTTGTATATTTTCCTGGTGAATCATAAACAATAACTGGCGGTTCTATTTTAACCATAGGATTACCATTTTTAACTGCTTCTATAAGTACCATATTTGGTTCTTTATCTATAAATGGATGGATAAGGCACATTCTTTTTGGTTCAAGCCTGTATTTATATAATATGGAAAATATTTCTGCAAGGCGGAATGGCCTGTGTACCATATATAATTTTCCTTGTTCTTTTAATACAAGTGAACTTTCACGTATAACATCTTCAAGCGTACAAAGTATTTCATGTCTTGCAATTGCTTTTGGCAGTCCTTTGTTTTTAAGCCCGTGGTTGTTATTCATATATGGAGGGTTTGTGGTTACTGCATCAAATATCCCCTTGCCAAATATTTCTGAAGCCTTGCATATATCACCACATGTTATATTTATTTTATCTTCCAGATGGTTCAGTTTAACACTTCTCATTGCCATATTAGCAATTTCTTCTTGTATTTCAAGTGCATCAAAATACCTGGCTTCTGTTTTGGCAGCAAGAAGTAATGGAAGTATGCCAGTACCTGTCCCAAGGTCTAAAACATTACAGCCTTTGCGGATTATGGCAAAGGCAGATAATAAAACAGCATCCATTCCAAAACAGAATTTTTGTGGGTTTTGTATTATTTTGTAATTGTTTATTTGTAAATCATCTAACCGTTCACCCGGCTGTAAAAAAGATATTTCTCCAGACATATTGTAAACTCCATAATTAATTTTGTTCATTATGAGGGTGGTTATTTTTACCACTGTTATAACGGCTGCTTTTTTTACCTGGTTTATTGTGGATGTTATAATATTCTTTATGTCCTGTATTATAATTTTTTTTATGGCTTGTACCATTAGAATTGTTTGGTTTATTATATTGTTTTTTAGGGTATTTTTTCTGCTGGTGTACAGGCTGTCCATTGTGCCCATGTTGTTCTTCTTCTTGTTGTGTAAGTTCCTCTAAATCATTCTGTTCCATTTCTTCAAGCTCTTTAAGGGCATTCTCATCAAGTTCTTCATCTGGAAGCGGGATTGCAATGTTACCAGCATCTGGGTTATTGCTTCTTCTTTCAAATGTAAGCTCACTGGCATGGTATTCACGTAACTCTTTTTCGTTGTCTTTGGTAATTAGTATTTTTGCTTTTTGTTTTAATACACTTATGCTGTGTACAGTTCCTTCGTAGCCATCAATTGTTTTTACTGTGTCATTTATATGTGGAAGTGTACTGTTTAAGTATTCATAAGCCTCTTCTTCATTTTTAAGGCAACACATAAGCCTGCCACATACACCTGAAATTTTGGCAGGGTTAAGTGACAGGTTTTGTTCTTTTGCCATTTTAATAGATACAGGGGCAAAGTCTGCAAGATATGTGTGGCAGCATAATGGCCTGCCACATATGCCTATGCCTCCCATAAGTTTTGTTTCATCCCTTACACCAATTTGCCTGAGTTCTATGCGTGTCCTGAAAATTGCCGCAAGGTCTTTTACAAGGTCACGGAAATCAATTCTTCCATCTGCTGTAAAATAAAATAACAGTTTGTTTTTATCAAATGTATATTCAGAATCTATAAGTTTCATTTTAAGCCCATGTTTTTTAATCTTATCCAGACATATATCAAAAGCTTCTTTTTCTTTTTCTATATTTTCTGTATTGGTATTGTCATCTTCCTCTGTGGCAATACGTATTACAGATTTTAAGGGCTGTATAACCTTTTCATCATCAATATCTTTTGGTCCTAATACAACAGTACCATATTCAACACCACGTGCAGTTTCAACTATAACATGGTTTCCCTTATTTATAGAAAGCCCGGCTGGGTCAAAGTAATATACTTTGCCAGATTTACGGAATCTGACACCTATTATTAATATCATATTAGTCTCCATTATTTTTATTCTTTTAAAGCCAGTACCATTAATTCCAGTACAATTTCAAAATTAACATTGGCATCAAGGCGTATTTTAGCTTTATCAATGGCTTTTATTATTTTTTCAATATCCTCATATCCACGCATGCTTGCCTGTTTTGATATTGATTTATATTCTCCCTGGTATAAAAGAAGGTTTGTATCTTTTGTTACTTTAAACATAAGTACATCTCTGTACCATAGAAGCATTAAATCAAGATAGTCATTTATGTTATGCTTATTTTGTGAAAAATTTTTTATTGAATTTACAATTTCTGTTACACTCATTGTGTCTACAGATTTTAACAATGAGAGTATTTCGTCCTTCATTTCCTGGAAATCTTCAGATGATGCAAAACGGATTGCTTTGCCCATATTTCCCTGGCAGAAACCTGCTGCAATCTGTGCACGTTCAGGTTCAAGTTTTAAATGTGCTGTCAGGTATCCTGCGATTTCATTATTACTAAGTGGTTTTAAATTTAATGTAACACACCTTGACTGTATTGTAGGAAGGATTCCTGATATATTATCAGTAATAAGTATTATTACTGCATATGCAGGGGGTTCTTCAATAGTTTTTAGCAAAGCATTCTGTGCCTGTTCTGTCATTTTATTGGAATCAGGTATAATATATACTTTATACTGGCTGCTGTATGGTTTAATAGATATATCATTATTAAGCTGTTCACGTATATCGTCAACACTTATACTTGCTTTTTCATGTGTTATATATTTTATATCGGGATGGTTATGTGACTTTGCCTGCATACATGATTTGCAGATTTCACATGCATCTATGCCATCAGCCCGGTTTTCACACTGGATTGTCTGTGCAATAGCATCAGATACAGTTCTTTTGCCAGAACCTTTTTCCCCGCATAATATATAAGCATGTGATATAGTATTCTGTTTTATTGCACTTTGTAAGTGGTTTTTAATCTGTTGTTGTCCTATAATATCTTTAAAATTAGCCATAGTAATCCCCCCTCCAATCCTGTATTTTTAAAAATTTGTATTAATCATGTGAAAATATCAAGGAGAAGTCCCCTTATTTCATCAATTTTATTTAATATGGCGATATGGTCTTTTTCATCTTTTAATAGTTCTGCTGCTAATTCATCCAGAGTTTCATTTACCTGTTTTACTATACCATAAACCCTGTGGCGGCCTTTTTTATCAAGAAAATTTTCACGGCTGAATTTATGTGAATGGCCGGCTATTTCATTTATAAATTCTTTAATTAATTTACGGTAAAGTTTCATGTCCCGTACATCCATGCGTTTGCCGAGTTTATATCCCTGTTGTGTTATATCTTCCATCATGGTGGCAAGGCCGGCTTTTAATTCGTTTTCTTCTAATGTATTAAGAAGTGTATAACGGAAAGAAGTATCGCTTTCTGTTATTTGTGGTTTTTGTCCAGCTTGCTGCAAAAGCTGCATAGGTGTAACTTTTAAATCCAAATCAGGCTTCTCCTTCCCTGGTGTTTATAAAATATCCTGATACATTTTTCCATATATTATCAGAAATTTCACCAATGCTTTTTGTACCATCAACTATAATTATATTTTCTGTATCTTTTAACTCTTCAAACAATTCAAAATATCTTTTTCTTACTTCTGTAAGGCGTTTTTTATTCTCAAAAAGTTCTGTTCCGTGGCGTCCTTTGGATATGCGTTCCAGTGCAGTACCAGGGTCTGTATCTATAAATATATGGCAGTCAGGATGAATCTTCCCGGCTGCCATAGAATTTAAATCCTTAACCCAGTCAAATGGTACTCTTACACTCTGGTAAGCATATGTAGAAAGGATATACCTGTCAGATATAACAGATATGCCTTCGTCTAGTTTTTTAAGAAGCCCGTCATCATCATTTAATATATGGTCAAGCCTGTCTGCTGCAAACAGGGCAGCCAGAGTTAATTCATCTGTCTTTACCCTGCCAGCAAGACATTGCCTTAACAGGCAGCCAACCGGCCTGCCGGTTGGCTCCTTAGTTGTATGGCATATAAAGTTATTTTCTTCAATATGCCTTTTAAGAAGGTTTATCTGGGTGGTTTTGCCACTTCCGTCTATCCCCTCAAAAACAATGAAGTGTCCTTTTACATTGTCCATCTGGGTTCTCCATAAAATTATAAGTCATAATCATCTACTTCAATTGAAACAGAGAATTCTTCAGTTGTACCATCCTCAAATTCAACTTCAAATGACCAGTAGTAATTATCATCTGTTGTAGCAGCTGAAATACTCTTTACTGCTGTATTGCCTCCGGCTTCTGTGTAAGAACAGCTTACATTAGTAAGTTCAGAAAGCGTTGTAGCAAGCTGGTCATCGGTCGGATAACCCGGTTTGTCAGGGTCAGCATCAGGGTAAAGCAGGTCATAATATTCATATGAACCGGCATTCTGGAATTCCCTTGGAGTAAAGTATGCCTTAAACTCTTTATTATCATCCTCAAACTGGTAATCCTCGTCTTCATTCAGGGAGGATTTTGCAGGATAAGGGCTGTCTGGTATATGCCTTGTTGCCTTGCCAAGTTTTACAGTAACATCTGAAAGAATTGAACTGGTATTAAACTCTGCTGCATTAAGGTATACAGGGACTTCTTCTACTGTCTGGTCTTCATCAGTCAGTCTTATGCCTAATGACCATTCTGTTCCTCCATATGATTCGATACTTACTAATTCATAGCCTGAATTTGCAAGTGTAATTGTAAATTCATCCATGCTTATGTTTTCAAATTCTGTACCATAATCAATGTAATCGCTGAATCCATCATCATCACCGAATAAACATTCAAGTCCTGTATCACTCGGATATCCATAATATGTCTTGCCATTATGTTCAAGCCTTATACTTCTTACAATATTACATCCAACAGGGTCTTCAAGATATTGTTCAAGGCTTATATCACCACCTGGGTTGCTTGTAGGCCTTGATGAAGGTGCTGGTGTACCTGAAGTGCCCGGTCCTGGTGTATTTGATGTACCTGGTCC
>DKYP01000189.1:457-4806 GCA_002499945.1 Lachnoclostridium sp. UBA7097 | reverse complement strand
CTGATGTACCTGGTAATGGTGTATAACCTGGGTTATAAGATTCTTCTACTGTTACATTAAATGAACCTATTTTCTTTCTTGACCTTTTAACAGCCTGTGTCTTAGAATTTATATCAGTCATTGTTTCGTAGACAGATATTTCTGTAGTACCAGCTTTTTTAGCATTTATTACAAGGTAATCCTGGTCCTTGTTCATGCCGCCAGAACCTACACTGCATATATTTGAATCTGCAGATGAGTAATCATAGACTGCCTTTAAATTCCTGCATTCAAATGGATATCTGTTAAACTGTCCATTACCAGTTTGTAGTGTAAGTCCATTGTCAGCTAAATCTTTAAGAATGTATGCCTGGCTGACTGTTACATCTACAGTATCTTCTATTGTTCTTGTTTTATCCCCTCTTATTTCTTCAATAGAAACAGGTGTCATGCCATATCCTATTGCTTCAAGGTTTGTTGAACTGTTTTTAACTTCCTGGGCTTTAAGTACAGCTGCATCCTTAGGTGTAAGCTTATATTGTGCCCCTGCAACTTTATTCTGGATTACAATGCCAGTATTGCCAACAGTAATTACTTCGCCAAATCCTATTAAAACATCTTTATTAAGGAATGAAATAAATGTTTCATCTGTTACATTAACTGTAAGTGAACCTATGGTATGTGTTACTTTATCAGGCATTGTTTCCTTCACAGTAACCTGGCATGTCTGGACACCTTTCCTTAGTGTTTTGGCTGTTTTCACTGATGTTGATGAAATTCTTGTGGATGAGGTGGTTACAAGGTTTGTATTATTTGAAGTAAATACATATGTTGAACCGGAATCCATATCATCAAGTAAATCAGTGTTGTTTATGCTTGAATTATATGCCATTTTTATATTATCACTTTTAAATGAGGCCCCTGTTACGGATAATGCAATTGAACCAACAGTCCTGCTTCTGTTATTGAATACTTCATGTATTGATACTGAAGTCCTGCCTGCTTTTGTAGCTACAATTACACCATCAGACCCACCCTTTGCTACAGCGGATACAGAACTTGTAATAATATATGACGCATTAGGGTTTACGCCATCAAGATAAGAAGAAGGTTCCAGTTTATCCCCGGTAAGCATATCCATAGATGCATATTTTGTATTTAATGAAGATTTGTTAATTGTTACCTTAAATGTGCCAACTGAATAAAAGTCATCCTTATATTTGTACCTTACCTTTATTGATGCATTACCACTGTTAATGCCAGTAATTACACCTTTTGAATTTACTTTTGCAATTTTGGTCCTGTTGGAAGTAAATACATAAGTTGCTTTCTTTAACTTTCCAGTTAATGGTATTTTATACTTTTCATTAACAAAAATTGTACTTTCAGTCTGTTTTAATTTTGTCTTTGAAACATTAGCAGCTTCTGCTTTATTCCAGGTAAATCCAGTGCATAGTAAAAGCATAAGGCATAAAAAGCCTAATCTTTTCATTTATGTTATGTCCTCCTTTCTTTTTATAATGTTAAAATTTTGATTTAATAATTTTGATGGTGTCGTCACTTTTGCTTGCGTCAGAGCATACGGCAAATACTGTATCTTCCAGTGTATGTGACTGGTTATATTCCATAACTGCTGCGTTTATAGTAAACTGTTCAGTCTGCCTTTGTTTTAAGACAGTCATGTATTTATTAACTGCAAGCATGGCCTGTTCCCCGGTAGTTTCGACCAGAAGGCATACTATCTGGTCATTGCCGAAGCGTCCTATAATATCATTAATTCTGGAATTTGCACGTATAATGCTTGCACACTGGCACAGGCATTGTATCTCCTTGTCAGGGTTGGCACAGTTTATTTGCAGAGCTACAAAAGATAACGGGTTATGGTATCTTTTATGGCGTTCTACCTCTTTAAAAGTATCGTCATAAAACCCTTTTTTACTTAGCAATCCTGTAAGTGGGTCATTACGTGAAACTGCTTTTTCATAGATTGCAACCGGGTCATAATTCTGGCGTCTCTGTGCAAGGAGCTTGAAATTAAGCGTAGCACGTTTTACTGAACGTACGCCAAGGCATACTTTCCATGAATTTCCGTCAAATACTACATATTTATGCGCTGTGCTTTTGTCTGTTTTGGAAGTTTGTAAATCCACATCATGTATAATAACTGCAAATTCTGTAACTTTAGGATATACAGTATCCTCAATACGGCATTTATTGTACACTTTATATGGCTGTATGCGGTAATCCTGCATTTCATAACATGAACTTATGGCTTCCCTCCATTCCTTAAACTGTGAAAGTGTTACCCTTGTCTGGTCTTCCAAAGACAGGCATGAGTACGCATTTTCCCAGTTTCTTGTAAGCATGGCATGGAAAAACTGGTCAAGTACATCTTTGGGGGATGCGCTTAATATCCCACGGTTAGAAAATGACATAGAAGAAACATATGAAGCCCTGTTTGTATTATTTGAAAGCCATTTTTTATGGTATTCTGTACGGCTTGTACTGTCACTAAGGACACGGTAAGCTTCATTTATCTCTAACATTCTGTCATCTTCATTGGCATTATTGCTTGTATCCGGGTGATACAAGGTACACAGCTTCCGGTACGCTGCTTTAATTACTTCTGGTGAAGCATCATAATGCACTTGTAATATGTGGTAATAATCTTTAAACATTTGAGATTTTATTGTATGTTCCTCCCTTCTTCCATTGTATTTTAATACAATTGTATTTTATTACAATATTTGGTAAAAAAGGTATGACAACATCCAATTTATGCCATCATACCATAAAAAAGTATCATAATTTTGTCAGCTTACTTTTAATTTAAATTTTTGTATTGCACGTTCATCATCAACAGGAATTTTTTGCATGGAAGCACCAAGTGTTGTCATTTTTCTTTCAAAATTCTCATATCCCCGTTCAATATAATGGATAGAATCTATAGTAGTATAACCATCAGCTACAAGCCCTGCAACAACAAGTGCAGCCCCGGCACGTAAATCCGGTGCAGAAATAGATGCACCAGTAAGCCCGTCAACACCTTCGATTATAGCTACATTTCCTTCAACTTTAATAGATGCACCCATACGTGACAGTTCATCCACATATTTAAACCTGTTTTCAAAAAGGCTTTCTGTAACTATACTTGTTCCAGAAGACATTGCAAGCAGTGTTGAAATTTGTGGCTGCATATCTGTAGGAAAACCAGGATATGGAAGTGTTTTAATCTGTGTATGGTAAAGCCTGCTGTTGCATGTTACCCTTACAGCATCATCAAATTCTTCAACTGTTGCACCAATTTCATTAAGTTTAACAGAAATTGCTTCCAGGTGGCGTGGTATAACATTTTTTATAAGGACATCACCTTTTGTTGCGGCAGCAGCAACCATAAAAGTACCTGCTTCTATCTGGTCAGGTATAATGGAGTATTCACTTGAATGAAGCCTTGCTACACCATTTATACGGATTTTGTCTGTACCAGCCCCTTTAATATCAGCCCCCATGCTGTTAAGGAAGTTTGCCACATCAACAACATGTGGTTCCTTGGCAGCATTTTCAATAACTGTGCGTCCTTCTGCCATACATGCGGCAAGCATTATATTAATTGTAGCACCAACGGTTACAACATCAAAATATATATGCTTTCCGGTAAGTTTATCTGCGGATGCGTTTATCATGCCATATTCAATATTTACTGTGGCACCAAGTGCCCTGAATCCTTTAAGATGCTGGTCTATCGGACGGCTTCCAATATCACATCCGCCAGGAAGGACTACATTTGCTTTGTTATATTTGCCAAGCAAAGCACCAAGAAGGTAGTATGAGCCACGTATCTTACGTATAGCTTCGTAATCAATCGTGACATCATTTATGGTGCTTCCATTAATTTTTACTGTATGTGGATTTACACGCTCTACAGCTGCCCCTATTCCACTTATAGCTTCTAATAATACATTAATATCCCTTACATCTGGTAAATTATCAATTAAAACTGTTTCATCTGTCATAATAGCTGCTGCAAGTATGCCAAGTGCAGCATTTTTAGCGCCGCCTATTGTTACCTCCCCGCGCAAAGGTGTACCACCTTTTATAATATACTGGTTTTCCATATTGTTGCACCTCATAATATATATTCAAACGTAAGTAGTATTCTATAAACTTTTATGAATAATTTAATATCGCTATATGTTTTTATTAGTTTGCATAGTTTAACGCATAACATTATTATAAACAAATGATTAATTATGTCAACTCTATTTTTTACGGTTTTCAAAATAAACAAAAGAATCTATTGCATCAAAAATATCCTGGAAGACCTGGCGCGGCGCAGCATCAATATATTTTTTTAATATTTTCTGCTCATC
>DKYP01000189.1:0-196 GCA_002499945.1 Lachnoclostridium sp. UBA7097 | reverse complement strand
TTTTTTTAATATTTTCTGCTCATCCTCCCCATGGTATTTTCCATAAAAAATATCGAAAAGATTATGGCCGCGCACATAAATTTTAATGTTTTCAATGTTATCTTTAATATCCTGTTTATTTTTTATACGTATATTGAGGTTACGTTGCATTTTTTTAAAACTGTTTAACCTGAAAAGATAATCTTTATATTTTTTA
>DKYP01000044.1:10668-11126 GCA_002499945.1 Lachnoclostridium sp. UBA7097 | reverse complement strand
TATATAAATTTATATATAATCAAATAAAAAAACTTTTTAAAGCAGTATAAAACCAATAACCCAAAAGAAAGGAAACGCTATGACAGAACTTGAAAAATGCATGGCAGGCGAATATTACAACTGCCATGACCAGATTTTCCTGGATTTTAAAAACAATGCCAGAAAATTATTAAAAGAATACAATTCATTAGAGTATAACCAGAAGGAAGAAAAAACAGAAATCCTAAAAAAACTATTTGGCGGTATTGGTGAAAATGTATCTGCCGCACAGCCGTTTATATGTGATTATGGACGTAATATTTACATAGGCAGTAATGTATCAATAAATATGAACTGTACATTTGTAGACTGCAATAAAATCACAATAGGAAACAATGTGCTGGTTGCATCAAATGTACAGCTCTATACTTCCACACACCCTGTTGGATTATCTGAAAGGCTGTCACCTGGCTGGACTC
>DKYP01000044.1:10188-10326 GCA_002499945.1 Lachnoclostridium sp. UBA7097 | reverse complement strand
GAATATTTCTGCCGCACTTATGCACTGCCAATAACAATAGGCAATGGCTGCTGGATTGGAGGCGGCGTAATTATACTGCCCGGTGTAACAATAGGTGATGGTTCTGTTATAGGTGCCGGAAGTGTTGTTACAAAAGAT
>DKYP01000044.1:496-9881 GCA_002499945.1 Lachnoclostridium sp. UBA7097 | reverse complement strand
GCCGGAAGTGTTGTTACAAAAGATATCCCGGATAATTCACTGGCTGTTGGCAACCCGTGCCGTGTAATACGTAAAATCAACCAGTAACACCTGTTTTATTATTTGTCTGTTAATATTGCACAAAATGCCGTTTTCTTGTCCTTCTTTGCCTTTGCAAGCCATTTCTTTTTATCTTTTACAGACATATAGCCCGAGAGAATGGCAAAACGTGCAGTATCACCAGACTTATAACTTTTCTTTATATAATATTTTAAATCTTCATACTTTGCATAACTTGCCAAAACAGAAAAAAAGTTTACTTTTTTAGTGCCTTCTGATGATTTGTCCAGATATGTCAAAAACAAATCTCTGTCAATATTTTCTGTTACACTTGCAAAAAATACTATTCTATTGTCAGAATTATACATTTTGTTTAAATATCTGCTTCTTTCCTCTTTACTTAGTTCAGGAAAAAGGGCAGTAAACCCAATTAAATCACCTTTTTTATAATACTTCTCTGCATAATCTGGTATATCTTCTGGCTTAACATATGTAACCCTTGTAACCAGTGGTATTTTTATTATGGTATTGTTTTTCTTTATAGAAGACACCAGCCTGCCAGCTGCATTAAGTACCTCTTTATCTTTGCAATATTTTTTAATTTTATCATCAAAATGTACTATAATTCCTGAATCATCATCTAATATTACTTTTGCTTTATAAGGGTATAACTTTTCTTCTTCCTCCCTTAAATCCCATCCCATCTCAAAAATATACGGACTGCAGTAAAAGCCCCTTTGTCTGTAGCTGATTAACCTGTTATCCCCTCTTAAATTTATATCTTCTTTATTTTTTATATTATCTGTATTTTTTATAACTTCTGTGCTATCCTGTCTGTTTCTTGCTGCATATGCCCCTGCCGCCAGGAAATTAAAACATATAATAATAGTAACAATTACAGTTGCAATTTTAATTATAGCAGATTTCTTTTTAAAATACATAATAGCCCCCAGCCTTTCTTTTAACTGTTTTGCACCCTCTGTTAATGTAACTGTACCCAGGGGATTTTTATAAGTTTCTTTTGTCTGCACAAACGAAAGTAGTGTATCACCATATACCCTTCTTTCATTTTTATCTAACATGCTTATAACTGCTTCATCGCATGACAGTTCACATGCCTTGTTTACTTCCTTTGAAAGCAGGCGTGTAAACGGATTAAACCAGTGTACACATATAATTATTTGTATAAACCATTTATAAAAAATATCCCTGCGTTTATAATGTACAAGTTCATGTAAAAATACATAAAACAGTTTTTTATCTTCTATATGGCTTGCAGGTATAATAATATATGGGCGGAAAAATCCAGCAAGTACAGGTGAAGAAACCGCCGGACTGCAATATAATTCCACCGCTTTTTTAATGCCAAGTTTCTCCCCGAACTCTGCAAGCAGGTTTAATGTAGCAATATCCTGCACAGGAGTACCAGTTGCACGTATATAATTTATAAATCCCCTGTAAACACTTATTTTATGGACTATAAGCACTACAGCTGGTATAAGCCATATATAAAAACAATATTTATAAATGCCTTTTATTCCATTTAATAAATAACTATAAAACGGAATATTTTTTGCTGTATTTTTTATATCCTGTTTTATATTATTTTTAATATCTGTCTGTGTTTCTTTTATTCCAATTACTTTTTTTATTTCTTTTGTTTCTTTTATATTTGCTGTACTTTTTACATCTGTAACAGTTTCATCTGGCATATTATCCTGCCATGCATTAACTGCCATCCCATATAAATAACCAGTAATATTGTAATCAAAAACCACTGGTAATAAAAATCTGGCAGCCACCAGCAATAAAATATAATACTGCCAGCATCTGCTAAATAAATTTTTATAAAACTTTTTTAAAATTAAAGTGGCAGACAATAGTAATGTACCAGATAAAGAAAGTGCTAACAGCATTTTAACAAACTCACTCATTGTCCCCCGCCCAGAACCTTTCTATTTCTTTTAATTCATCTGCTGAAATAATATCCTGCTGTAAAAGTGTTGATACCAGCCCTTTTACATTCCCCTCATATACTGTATCTACAAAACTATGTATCTGTTCTGCCTGGTATTCCTGCTCCTTTACCAATGCTATATATTCATTACGCCTTCCAATTTTCTTTGTTTTTAAATATTTCTTCGATACCAGACGTGAAAGCAAAGTAAGTACAGTATTTTTCTTCCAGCTGCTTTCCTCTTTTTCCAGTTCTTCCATAATATATGAATATAAAGCCCCACCTCCGTTTTTCCATATAATTTTCATAAGAACAAGTTCTGAAGCGCTAATCTGCTGTAACATAATATTCCCCTTTCTATATTAACATCTTGCCGGCATAATTATATTAACACACTGTAGGCTATATTGCAATACCCTTTTAAAACAAAACTATACAAATAACTTAATGCCTGCGTAAAAAATAGTGCCTGTAAATTATAACTTTAAATACAGAAAGGCTTTCTTCCAGAACAAACATATGGTATCTGTTTTTATAAAAAAGAATGCCAGGTATTTTCTGTATTCTTTTTTATGCTTGACAAACCAGTTATACAAGCGTATAATGCATTATACAAACGTATAATAAAAGGAGAAAATTTTATGTGTAAAATAATTAAAAACCTTGGTGAAGCTGAATTAGAGATTATGCAAGTAATATGGGCTTCCTCATGTCCTGTTACATCAAATTATATATTAAATAAACTTAAAGGGCATAGAAAATGGCAGTTATCTACTTTAATGACTTCATTATCACGCCTGTCTGGCAAAGGCTTTATTGATTGTAACCGCGAAACTGGTACTAACCTGTACTATCCCATTATTACAGAAAATGACTATAAAACTAAAGAAAGCAGAAATTTTCTTAAAAAACTTTATAATAATTCCATACAGAATCTTGTAGCTAATTTATATAGCAATAAAGTGATTAAAGATAATGACATAGAAGAACTCAAAAAATATTTAGATAAACTGGAGGAAGGGAAATGATAGAAAACTGGTTTATTTCCATCTTTGAAATCTCTTTATTTATAAGTCCTGTTATACTTATACTGGTTATAACAGCTCCTTTTTTTAACAAATATTATAAAATAAAATGGAAATATCCTGCATGGGCAGTTATTGCCATACGCCTGGTTATACCATTCCATATAGATATACCATTAAAAGAACTTACTTTAAATATTCCTCTGCAAATTACAACACAGGTAACAGAAAACACAAGGATTCTGCCGGTATTAAATACCAGAACCAGCAGCGCAGGTATTACATTATCTGGTATTATATCCGTTATATGGCTGGCGGCTTTCCTGCTTTTTATTTCTATAAATTTATGCAGTTATTTCTATTATAAAAAACGGATATCCAGAGAAGGAATATATATTAAAGACGATTACACTTTACAACAGTTAAAAATTCTTTCAGGTGAATTAAATATAAAACGCCAGATACCTGTTATAAAATACCCTGCTGCAACAAGCCCTATGGTAATTGGGTTTTTCCGTCCTATTTTAATACTTCCCTGTTGCCAGTACAATAAAAAAGAATTATTTTTTATTTTAAAACATGAACTGGTACATATAAAACACAATGATACATTTTTTAAATTTCTTTTTTTTACTGCCAATGCCCTTCACTGGTTTAATCCTGTTGTATACATAATGCGGAAAGAAATATCTGTTGATATGGAACTTTGTTGTGATGAAACTGTTGTTTCAGGTACATCTTATAATAACAGGAAAGAGTATACAAAAATCCTTCTGTCCGTACTGCAAAAGCAAAACAGAAAGAAACAGAAAACAATTTTCTCAACACAATTTTACGGAGGTACAAATATTATGAAGAAACGCTTTAAAAACATTTTAACAAAAAATAAAAAGAAAAAAGGATTTTATTTATTTGCCTGTACTGTTATAATTGCACTTGTTCCAGGAATATTTACAAGCTGCACAGTTGCAAAACCAGGCATTGCCAGCAAAACACCACAGAAAGACAATAATACTATTAAAGAAGATACATTAAATTCCAGGCAAGAATCTTCCCAATACAAAGACACAACTGCAAAACAGGAAAACAATATTAAAAAAGACATTAAAACTCCTTTATCAGAGGATGGAATAAAAGTTAAAAATGTTATAGAAGAATTTTCTAATGCTTATTTTAACGGAAATAAAAAAGGCATTAAAAAATTTTTAACCACATCTTATAAAAAAGATATAGAAATATATGATTTTTCTGACAAAGCTAGTAATATTACACTTAAGGGATTAGAAAATATAAAAAATGGAAAAACATGTACTGCCAGCCTGGAATTTAAAACCAGTCCTGAAAGTGATACATTCATGTACTTAACTATTGAACTTATAAAACAATCTAATAACTGGAAAATCAGCTTTTATGGTTTAGAAGGTTAAGAAAGGATTCATTATTTATAATAATTCCCCTGTCCTGGCTGTTTTAATCCCGCCAGCCAGGACAGGGGAGTTTAATTTCCTAATACATTTTTCCACTATTTTTTTTACTGTTCTTTTAATTTATCGTTATATATTTTTTTATAAACTTCATCAATTTTTGCTTCATCAAGTTTGGTTTCCAGGAAAAATTCCACTGCATAGAGCGCCTGTGCTACAAGCATTTCAAGCCCGTTTACTCCTGCCATTCCAAGTTCTTTTGCCTGTGTTACAAGTTTTGTTTCAAGTGGGTTGTAAATAACATCCGCCACCGCTTCACACTGTGGGAATTTCTTTAAATCCACAGGGCTTGCATCACATTTTGGATACATTCCTACAGGGCTTGTATTAACAATTATCTGTGCATCTGTGTGTTTTGCAAAACATTCATCATATGTAATTGCTGTTTCTGTTTTTATAATATCTACGATAACTATTCCACTTGCACCCATTTTCTTAAGGACAGCTACAACAGCTTTGGAAGCACCGCCGTCACCAAGCACTACACATTTCTTCCCAGAAGGGTTAATATTATGCTTTTTTAACATATACATAAACCCTGAAAAGTCTGTATTGTGCCCATAAAGCTTTCCATCTTTATTAACAATAGTATTAACTGCCCCTATTGCTTCTGCATTTTCATCCATACCATAAAGAAAAGGAATAACATCCCTTTTATAAGGAATTGTTACATTAATTGCCTTAAATTCGTGTTTTTCCATAAAACCTTTAAATTCCTCTTTGCTTAAAGGATGTATATCATATGTGTAGTTTGCAAGCATCTCATGTATTTCCTTAGAATAACTGTGCCCTAATTTTTCACCAATTAAACCGTAATCCATTTAATTATGCCCTTTCTGTTTTTTTAATGTGGAAAGTAATTTTTATTTTGCATATCCATTTGGATGGTTTTTATGCCATTTCCATGCAGATGCAATAATTTCCTCAAGGCTTGCATGTTCTGGATTCCAGCCAAGGACTTTCCTTGCCTTTTCACTTGAAGCAATAAGTTTTGCAGGGTCTCCGCCACGGCGTGGTGATTCTACGGCTGGTATCGGGTGTCCTGTAACTTTACGTGCTGTTTCGATAACTTCTTTAACTGTAAAGCCTACTCCGTTTCCAAGGTTAAATACATTGCTTTCGCCGCCATCTGCAAGATATTTTACTGCAAGTATATGTGCCTGTGCAAGGTCTGTAACATGGATATAATCCCTTACACATGTACCATCTTTTGTATCATAATCTGTACCAAATATGCTTACCGACTCCCTCTGTCCGTTTGGCACCTGGAGAATAAGCGGGATAAGATGTGTTTCAGGACTGTGTGCCTCACCAATTTCACCGCTTTCATGTGCGCCGCAGGCATTAAAATACCTGAGTGCAACATAACGCAGGCCATGTGCAACACCTGTCCATTTCATCATTTTTTCCATAGAAAGCTTTGTTTCGCCATATGGGTTAGTTGGTTCTGTCCTGTCTGTTTCCACAATAGGAATGCTTTCAGGCTCACCATATGTCGCCGCTGTTGAAGAGAATACAATTTTATCAACACCATGTGCCACCATGCTTTCAAGAAGCACTTTTGTACCATAAAGGTTATTATCATAATATTTAAGCGGGTTTGTCATGCTTTCACCTACAAGTGAGTTTGCGGCGAAATGTATAACAGCATCTATCTTTTCATTTTCAAATACACTGTCTACAAACTCCCTGTTACGTATATCCCCCTCATAAAATTTAGCCTTTGGGTTTACTGCCTCAATATGGCCTGTTTCAAGGTTATCAGCAATAACTACCTCCTCGCCTGCATCTACAAGTTCACTTACAGTATGTGAACCAATATAGCCAGCACCACCTAATACTAAAATCTTCATAACAAATTCCTCCATTTATTTATATTTAATGAAAATGCAATTTAAGACTTCTTCCCAGCTTTTACTGGTTTATAATCCCTTATAAGCTTTAGTGCAGGAAGCACATTTCCATTATAGTCAAATAATGCCTGGTTTGCCCACTCATTGCCACATGGGCCAGGGTCTTTAATATATTCAAGTGACTCTTTTGTTGCCCAGCCTGAACCATGTACAGGTATCCATGCCGGTTCCCAGTAATAAAAACCTGCACCAAGCCCGTCTGGCACATTGCAAATCCTGTCAAGCAGGTCTTTCATAAAATCTGCCTGCCCTTCTTTGGTCATAGGATATTCTATCTTACCAACAAGTTCCTGCCTTGTAGCCATGCCCTTACGCTCTTCATCAGAAAGTTTTTCATAATCTTTGTAATCTTCCATAGTAAATCCCATAGAAACTTCAGCTACAATTAATTCTTTTCCGTAGCGCTTTGCAATATCTGCCATATTGGCACTTAAATCCCCAAGTGTGCCATGCCAGAAAGGATAATATGACAGCCCTATTACATCAAAATCCTCACCACGTTTTATATAATTATCAAACCAGCGGCGGTACAATTCATTATTGCCTCCATTGTCAAGATGTATCATTATCTTTGTAGCAGGGGCAACTGCCTTTACCCCACGTATCCCTGCACTTACAAACTTTGCAAGGTTATCATACTCTGGTGTACGCCCAAGTGATTTTGCTGTATCATCATCAAAAATCTGCCCGTCTGGCCATAACATGCCATTAGAAAGCTCATTTCCTGTCTGTACCATATCTGGCAGGATACCATTATCTTTACATACATTCATTACATCAGTTGTATAATTATAAACAGCATCACAAAGCCCGTCTGCATCCAGCCCTTCCCATGCCTTTGGCTTAAACTGCTTGCCAGGGTCAGCCCAGAAATCACTGTAATGCAAATCAAGAAGTATATCCATTCCATGAGCCTTTGCCCTTTTTGCAAGTATAAGCATTGTTTCTAAATCATTAGTACCAGCGCCATATGGCATCCCCTGGCTGTCATACGGGTCATTCCATAACCTTATACGCACTGCATTAGTCCCATATGATTTAAGGATGTCAAATAAGTCCCCCTCTTTTCCATAGTCGTAGTATTTAGCACCACATTTTTCCATTTCTACAAGGGTAGAAATATCCATTCCCTTTATAAATTTATCCATAAATTCCCATTCCTCCAATAATTTTAAGTTTTATACTACCTTGTAGATTCCTTAAGTTCTACCTTATATCCCAGGTAAGTAATATTTTTAACCCTGTTTCCTTCAAGTACATCTATAAGCGTTTTACAGGCAGTCCTTCCAATTTCCTGTACATCAAATGAAAGTGAAGTAATTGCTGGCACGTTATTTTTAAGAAGCATACTGTCAAAAAATGACGCTATTTTAATATCAGCAGGTACTTCTATATCTTCTTTCCTAAGTTTATTTAGTACAACTGAACATATAGCATCATCTATGCATATTATACAGTCTGCACCCTTAAGGAATATATTATCCACAGCCCTTTCAATCATTATGGAATTATCCTGGTCAAGATATACAAGTCCATGAGGCACACGCATTCCAAGTTCTGTATATGCTGCTTTATATCCTTTAATACGGCTTGCTGTAACCATATGTGCTTTGCTTCCGCCTATTACTGCTATCCGTTTAAGCTTTTTCATCAGAAGCATCAATGTAAGTTCCTTGCATCCTTCAAAGTGGTTATGCTCTATCTGGATAACATTATTATATCCAGACATTCCAATAACTACAAATGGAAATTCCTGTTCCAGCAGTAATTTTACCGCTTCATCTTCCACAAGGGTACGCATAAGGATGACACCATCAACTTTTCCATTGGATATTATACGTTTAAGCTGCCCCAAATCATTATTATTACAGACCGCCAGTATTATATCATATCCATTTAAAGAAGCCATTTCCTGAAGCCCTACAAGGCAGTTATGGAAATATGACATATCTTCAATGCCGTAATCAGATGGCATAACAACACCTATATTATATGTTTTTGACTTTGCAAGCCCCTGTGCTATAACATTAGGCTTATAATTGTTCTCTTCCATATAAGCTTTTACTCTCTGTCTTGTAGCTTCACTTATACGTCCTTTTCCTGACATGGCACGTGAAACAGTAGTCTTTGATATTCCAAGACTCTCTGCCACATCCGCTATTGTAATATTTTTACCCACACTAATCCCCCATACTACACTAAAAAACATTCTCTTTGCGCAAACGGTTGCCCTGTAAATAATTTACCAATTTTAGTGTAATAAGTCAAGAGTAAATCCTGTAAAACCAATAAATTTTAATTGAGCTGTATAAATAAGTCCATTAGCTTTATAATGCCCATCATAATGTGTGAAAAGCGCATCATAGCCTTTTTGTCTTGACAACGCTGTTACTTGTTCTATTGCCTCTTCCGATATATCTATACCCGTAACTGAAAAGCCCATATCAGACAATGCAAATGCCTCTCTGCCCATTCCACAACCAACATCAAGAATATGTGCTTTGACTGGAAAGTATGCTGTAATAAATTGTTCCCATCTTTTTAATCCATTACTATTCCATTGCCCCATCTCATCAATGTTATCCTTTTTTTCGTACCATTTTTTTATAATGTCACTCATTATGTCCGCACCTCCAGATGGAATCTTAACAAATTAATTGTACCACTTCAATTTCCTATTAACAATTAAAATATGAGGCATAGCAACCGCCATACCCCACATTTCTTATTATGTATCTGTTCAGAAAAAACAGTATGCCCGATATGGATAATCTGTTGACTTCATTTTATCAGTTAGATGATGAAGCAAGAAAAGAAGTAAGAAAAACGATACAATTCAAGTTACAATGCCACAAAGACAAAGAACAGGTAAAACAAATAAAAGTCTGGTAAAAGTAAACTCCCATGAAAAATGGCATAAAATTTCATTGGAGTTCTATTTTGTGGCACCGTTTTGGCACCAAAATG
>DKYP01000044.1:0-208 GCA_002499945.1 Lachnoclostridium sp. UBA7097 | reverse complement strand
GGCACCAAAATGATTTTCTCCTTATCCCCCTTATTACATGGTGCTAGCACCATGTATTTTTTATCACTAAAGGAAAATCTTCGCTCCTCCTATAAAATCACTAAGGAAATTTGTATTATATCTCTCCCTCATATTCCATCGAACGCATTTGCACACTTCCATCCAGTTTTTCAAACTTTCCATATCCCACAAAGTGCAATCCACACTT
>DKYP01000070.1:22449-22713 GCA_002499945.1 Lachnoclostridium sp. UBA7097 | reverse complement strand
TTATATAAATTTTCTTAAATAAAAAATTAAATTTCATTTATTTTTAGTTATAAATTTCATTTATGGCCTATACATTTTCCTCTTGTGCTGGTTTTATCTGGAAAATACGTTCTGTATTTTTTCTTGCATTTTCTATTAAAACTTCTTCCGGGACTTTCATATATTTTGCAAGTTCTTTTGCTACATACACAATGTTTTGTGGTACATTGGTCTTTCCTAAACCGCTTACATTCCTTGGCACAAGATATGGTGCATCTGTTTCAA
>DKYP01000070.1:22003-22136 GCA_002499945.1 Lachnoclostridium sp. UBA7097 | reverse complement strand
CAAGATATGGTGCATCTGTTTCAATTAAAATCCTGTCAAGTGGTATAATTTTTACTGCCTCCCTAAGTTCTTTTGCACGCCTGTCATCACAAATCCAGCCTGTTATCCCAATAGAAAATCCCATTGAAAGATA
>DKYP01000070.1:21154-21706 GCA_002499945.1 Lachnoclostridium sp. UBA7097 | reverse complement strand
AATAGAAAATCCCATTGAAAGATATGCGTCTAATGTTTTCTTATCCCCTGTAAAGCAGTGTACTACAGATTTATTGCAAATATCCTGGTGCTTTTTAAACCTGCGTATAAAATCACCTGAAGCTTCACGCTCATGCAGGAATAATGGTTTATTGTATTTTTCTGCAAGCACAATATGTTTTTCAAGGCATCTGTTCTGGTTTTCTTTTGTAGAAAACATCCTGTCATAATCCAGCCCGCATTCACCAATGGCAACGATTTTTTTATTATCATTAATAATCTTTTCAATAGAAATAAAATCCTCTTTGTTGGCATTATCTGCATTATGCGGGTGTATCCCGGCAGTGCCATAAACGTTATGTGTTTTTACAAATTTATTTATCTGGTTATTTTCTTTTGAATCAGTACCTGTTAAAATACAGCATACATTACTTTCTGCTGCATCCTGTATAACTTTCCCTGGTTCTTTAAACTGCCTGCAAAATAAATTTACCCCAATATCATAATATTTTATTTTCATACAAATCCCCCATGCCGCCTCTGGCGGCTCAAA
>DKYP01000070.1:0-20866 GCA_002499945.1 Lachnoclostridium sp. UBA7097 | reverse complement strand
GCCGCCTCTGGCGGCTCAAATAGAGATGAAAAAAACCTCTTGATATTACTAATAGTTCTCTTATTATAACATACTATCTTTTATATTTAAAGATATAACCAGCAAAAAACAGCATGTATAATTCTTATTTTATAAGGGATATTATTAACAGGGTATCTTAAAATAATTTAATGGAGGTTTGTTATGGAAGATGATATTAAAGAATTTGGCTGTAAGAGGCTTGAAAATGCCAAGACTGGAAAAACCATACAGCTTATATCAATTATAGGTGAAATAGAGGGGCATGAATGTGCAGGAAATAATACAAAAACCACAAAATATGAACATATGCTCCCGCTTCTTGCTTCCCTTGAACATGACACGTCTGTTAATGGAATACTTTTTATGGTTAATACAATAGGCGGTGATGTTTCCTGCGGGCTTGCACTTGCAGAACTTATCGCATCTATGTCAAAACCTACTGTTGCACTTGTTATGGGGGACAGCCATTCTATCGGCGTACCGCTTTCAGTTGCTGCAGATTATACTTTTATTGCACCATCAGCTACAGTTATAATACATCCTGTAAGGCTTAGCGGCATGGTTCTTGGCGCACCGCAGACTTATGAATATTTTAACCTTATACAGGAAAGGATTACAACATTTATATCAAACCATTCAGATGCAGCCAAAGAAGATTTAGAAAAATGGATGGTTGCACCAGGTATACTTACACGTGACCTGGGCACCATCCTGGTAGGAAAAGAAGCCGTTGACAGAGGGCTTTTCCAAAGCACTGGTGGTATATCTGATGCAATATCAAAGCTGAATGAAATGATGTAAATGCCAGTGCCAGGGCAAGTTTAAGGCTGCATGGTTCTTGGAAACCCAAGCACTACCTTAAATAAATCCCCGTCCACATGCAGTTTTAAGCTTCCGCCCATAATTTCTGCAAGGTTCTGTGCTATAGAAAGCCCAAGCCCGTTCCCTTCCGTATGGCGTGAAGCATCGCCACGCACAAACCTTTCTAAAAGTTCATCACTTGATATATTTAACTGGTAACTTGATGTATTGCGGAATATAATTATAACTTTTTCATCTTCTGTTTCGATATTAATATAAACCCTTGTGCCAGGCTGCCCGTATTTACAGATATTGTTCATAAGATTGTCAAATATCCTCCATATATGCCTGTTGTCCGCCATAATAAATATGTTTTCCATAGATTTATTTATTATAAGCTTAAGGTCTTTATTATTTAATTTCTCTTCAAATTCCCCGAGTGTCTGGGTAAGAAGTATATTTATATCACAAAGTTCAAAATTTACTGTAACATTCCCGGTTGATACTTTTGAAGCCTCCATTAAATCTTCAATAAGCTTTTTAAGCCTTGCCGACTGGCGGTCTAAAACCTCAATATACTCCTGCGCCCCTGGCTGTTGTATATTTTCTTTTTTCAGCAAATCAACATAATTAATAATTGATGTAAGGGGTGTCTTTATATCATGTGATACATTTGTAATAAGCTCGGTTTTAAAATGTTCGCTTTTTATCTTTTCATCTACTGCAACTGCCATGCCTTCGCTTATCTGGTTAAGGTACTCACCATGTTTTTTAAATTCCCATGCCATTTTTGAAGTATCTGTCTTGCTTTCAAGTCTTCCCGCCGCCATTTCCCGGGCATGTATCTGCAAAGCCTCCATCTGTAATACAGATTTTAAGACAAAGAAATCAAAAATTGCACATATTGCAAATGCAATAAAAAACAGAACCATCTCCCCGTTATTTCCATTGCCATTCAATACATTTAACAAGAATCCAAAAAGCAGCAGTAAATCCATAAAAACAAGTACCAGGGAGGACTTTATAAATAATGATGTATTTCTGTCTGCTTTAATATAGGCATCTTTTAATGAACCAAAAATTTTACCCAGTATACTGTAAATAAAGTATAAAACTGTGGTTTTAAAAAATATCCCTGCCCCAAGCCGGCAGCTAATTTCCATACAAAACATTATAAAAAGGAAAATACATGCCATAAACCAAAGTGCCACAAAAAAATATAAAACAGCCAGCAATTTAAGTTCCTGTGCATACCATACCGGTCCGCTTAATAATTCTGTTCCGGCAGCAATGGCTGTAGTAAAAAGGAGTGCTATAAAAGCTGTATATATTAAAAATGGTATATGGTGGAACCGGTTCTCCCTTACACTGTCATTATTTGAATAAACATACCTGCTATAACAGCAGAAAATAAGAAGCACTATAAATACTACTGCTGAAATTACTGCTATTACTATTAATGAGTATCTCATTTCATAAAGGAATTTAATAACCCTTTTCTGTGTATAAAATAAATCATCTGTATTTTTGTCAAGTGGTGATGCAACATTAGTAAAAATAGTATACACTCCACTATATGTTTCATCTTTAACTTCATATGTGATAACAATATTTAAATAATCAATATCTGGATAACCTTCTGTATTCTCTGCATAACTCTCCTGGTCCTCAATATCACATGAATAATCATTATCCTTTTTATCCCAGCTAAATATTTCTATATCATTGCCTGGCTTTCCCTTTTTTACTGCTTTGCCCTGGAAAGATATACCATTAATTAAAACCTTGTCCCAGTATTTGTAATTTGAAGTTTCAAGGACTACATTATAAAGCCAGGGGCATCTGTAAAAAAGCTTCCCGTCTTTGCCATACTCCAGCTCATATCTTACATAATCTTCCACACTTGAAATATACCCTTCTTCCTCAAGCATTTTATAATCAGGGTTACTTAACCTGATTGCTGGTATTTCAATACTGTATGCAGGGAAAGCATAATTTTCTGTTTCAAAATAAAATATCCCGTCATTGTAAAATATTCTTTGCACATATTCTTTATATGACTCATAATTATCAAATGTTACATAACTTTCCCCATCATAAAAAAGGCTTGATATAATACCTGTCTGCCAATATTCTGCTGGTTCTTCTTCATTAAACATTTCATAATTCTCATAATAAAATTCGGATGGGCCTTCCCAATAAAAATTGCTATTTGTATAAACAATATTGTCATCATCATTAATAACCGCTGTGTTTGCTTTACTGTCTATATCCTCATCCGGGTTTATCCCCCTTACAATAACATATTGGAGGTTAGACTGTTCCATACACCCGGGATTATTATTCTCTTTCATATTTTCAAAAATATACCTTGAATAAATCCCCGATAAATTCTTCCTGCCATTATCCAGTGATTCTTTTAATTCATTGCTGTAAATCCCGGCAGAAGATGTAAGAATTATGCCTGTTATGGAAACAGCACATATACAGCCGGCAATTACAGCTACAAATATTAAAATATATCTTAACAAATTTGGAACTATTTTCTTCATTTATTAGCCTCCATTTCCTGTAAAACCCTTTAATTCTGGTAATTACCTTTTATTTCCTGCCGCCATCTTCCATTTTATATCCCCGTCCCCATACAGCTATAAGATACCTTGGGTTTGCAGGGTCATACTCTATCTTCTCCCTTAAATGCCTTATATGTACCGCAACTGTATTTTCTGTGCCAAATGGTTCGCCTTTCCATACTTTCTGGTATATCTTCTGTGGTGAAAATGCTTCCCCAGGGTTTTGCATAAGGAATTTCAGTATATCGTACTCTGTCTTTGTAAGCTGGACTGGCACGCCATCAAGAGTAACCTCTTTTGCCCTGTCATTAAGGGAAATCCCGCCCATTACAAGTAAATCGTCATGTACACTCCCGCCGCCAAGTTTTAAATACCTTCTAAGCTGTGATTTAACCCTTGCCTGTAGTTCAACAGGGTTAAATGGTTTGGTTACATAATCATCTGCACCAATATTAAGCCCAAGCACTTTATCAGCATCTTCCCCTTTCGCGGTAAGGAAAATTACTGGTACATTGCTTATCCGCCTTATCTTTGAAATAGTTTCTATCCCGTCCATGCCTGGCATCATTATATCCAGAAGCACAAGGTGTATCTCTTCGCTTGCTATAATTGAAACTGCTTCAATTCCATTGTAGGCTTTGTATGTTTTATAACCATCTGCTTTTAAATATATCTCCAGGGCAGAAACTATGTCCCTCTCATCATCACAAATTAAAATATTGTACATTTGTATATAATCCATGCCTTTCCCCTGCACCAGAACCAGAATATGGCTGGTACAGATAGTATTTTTTATGTCTTTAATATTGTATGAAAATACAGATTAAGTTTCAATATGGAAAACGATTAAGATTTGTTTAATTTTTTGGAAGTTTTACAGACTATAGATATAATAAAGATTGGTAATATTAATGGGCTGGCAATTCCAAAGTGGTTTTACGGACAAGCACGTTTGCACTTGGATGGCCCACGCAACGGCGCATAAAGCCCCACAGTACGGGGCTTAAACGCCGGCGGTTCCATACAGCTGTCCTTTAAAACCACATTTGGAATTTGCCAGCTAATTTACTCTTATGTTAATTAAACAGATTTTTAAACAGACAATTATATACAAAATAAATTTCCATGCAGGCTGGTATTAATAAAACGGCTTGCATGGAAATTTTACACTTTCTGGTTTTTAAAATTCTGGTATCTGTGTCCACATTTTTTATACTTTTGGGTCTGTTGGGTCGTAATAACGTTTTGATGCAGTCTTGCCAATTTTTTCCGCTTTTGGTTTTGCCAGCGGATATTTTGCTTTATTGTTATAATACAAGGAAACATGGCAGTTGCCTGCATGGTCATAAATCCATTTGGCGTCCTTTACTTGCAAGCGTATGCAGCCATGTGATGCGCTTTTTCCAAGTTTTTTATATTCTGCCTTATTCAGTGAATATTTGTCGCCATATCTGTTATAGACTACAGAATGGAACAAGTATGGCCCTGAAATCCGGGTACAGTACTGTCCTGTACTGTTATAACGTAGTACATGCCAGCTTCCAGTACGGCTCAGGTGGTAATAATTCCCGGTAATTGTACGGTGTCCGGGCATACCAGTAGAACAAACCATAGCTTTTACTGGTATTGTATATCCTTTGTTGCCATCCTTGGCATAAATTATAACCATGTTTTTGCTAAGATTAACTTCAATGCGGAAAGATGTGTTGCTTTTTAGCTGGCTGGATACATCCAGTTTCCGTTTTCCATTTTTGCTAAAATATAATTTATAATTCTTCCCATATAGTTTTACATATTTCCACTGTTTTGTAATTGCATAGCCTTTATTATTAAAATAATAGCTGTCACCATCAATGGTCTTGTATCCTTTTGCCCGTTTTCCATTTTTTAAAATATAATATTTTTTACCTTTTGCTGTTTTATTCCACCCTTTTTGGTCTGGAACTGGTGTTGGCTTTTGTGTTTCTACAGGGGTATCTGTTGGCAGGGGTGTACTGGTAGTTATAGCTGGCGGGCTTGCTGGTTCTGTTGTTTCCCAATTTTCTGGTGTGCCAGTTTGCCCTGCTGCATTTTCTGTGTTTATAGAAGCCTCTGCCTTATAGAAACCATCTTTTTGAGGATATATGGCAATATAAAATAACAGGGCCATTCCCAAAACCAGCCTTATTGTTAATCTTTTATCCATTTTAATTACCATGCCTTTCTGGTATCTGCAAATCTGGTATTATTATTTGTTTTCTGAAACCATTATTCCCCTGTAATACTCTGCAAGCGGGCTTATATTGCCGTTTCCTTCTTTTACAGGAACAGTATTTATTCTGTCCCTGCCTTTGTATTCTATGTTGGTATAGAATGTTTCATTATTTTTACCAGTTATGGCTTTGTTTTCTGAAGGAAAGGTTTTTCCGTTGCAGTCTGTTAAAATTATATTGCCATATTCCGGGATTTTCGTTAAAAACTTGATTACCCTGCTTTCTGTCCAGCAGCTTTCCCCGGAAGCCTGTGTATTTTTTATAAAACCATCTGAAAGTATATTGTATTCTTTATCATAGATAAAACAAAAGTCTGTTATTTCACCACTGATATAGGATACTGCTTCTTTCCACCATTGCCAGAAATCTTCTGTAACGGGAAATTCTTCCTCGCCCTTATTTCTTATATAAGAAAACTCTTTTTCACTATTATTATATTCTGCTACTGTAACCATATCTTTATTTAAAAAGAATAAATGCTGGTAAACTTTCATTGATAATATCCTCCGTATGGTATATTGTTATTTTATCTTTCTTAATACAAATTATAACACACATCTGGCATATGGCAATATATTGTTTTAATCTGTAACTTTAATGCTTAATGAATTAAATTTTTCCGCAAGGTCTTCTTCTGATAGTCCGGGATTATTTTTCTTAAGGGCATCCATAATGCAGTCTGATACAACACTTGGTTTTGTACCGCTTTCTGGTGCATCTCCTTTAAGGTAATCGGTCATATCTTTCATATTAGTGACCCCGCCCTGTTTGAAAGATTCAATATATTGTTTTGTTTCTTCGCCAGATAATTCTAAATCTGCCACTGTCTTCCAGAAATCCCCTGCTGCTTCAATTCCATATTTTTCTTCAATTCCTTTAATATTAATTGCTGTGCCGATTGCTGTATATTTTACTTTGTCCTCGTCAGAAAGCCTTTCCAGCTTTTCTTTGTCAATCTTTACATCATTACGCAGATATTCAATATATGCTTCTATACTGTCAAAGTCTTCTGGTTTCTTATCCGCTTCTTCCGCCTTCATACCAAGTTCTTCTGGTGTTTCGTTCTGGTCTTTTAATCCTAGTGCTTCTGCAATTGCAGATACAGCCCTTACAATAATATCAATTGTGGCTATTATTTCAGGCAGCCCTACACCTGGTATAATTAATGATGCTGCCAGTGCTGCAATTCCCCCTGCACCAGAAAATAATGCTCCTCCGATTGCTGAACAAATATTGCTTATTCCTGAACATACCGCACTAAATGCAGATGATAATGCACTGCCAATTTCTGAAAAAATTCCCATAAATTATTCCCCCTTAATTCCAGAATTATTATATTATAATAATCCGTTTTTATATTTTATAATTTCTGTTTGTTTCATATTATTTTCTGCATATCTGGTAATAAAGTCTGTTACTATTTTATGCCTTTCTTTTTCTCCTGCTTTTTTAACCCCCTCTTTAGTGGATAATCCCAGATAATATGTTACTGCCATATACATTCCTAGAAATTCTGCACTATATTTTCCAAGGTATTCTTTTAATAATTCTGCGTGTTCTGTATTGCATTGTGTCTGTTTGCAGAAAGCCGGAATTACTTCTTTAAGCCTGTAGTCCCTTGATAGTTCAATAAAATCTGCAATTTCTTTTACTGATGGTTTATGTCCAAAGAACTGTGTTCCCATTATAATGCCGTGTTTATAATTATCTGCATAATATTTATACACAATTTCCTGTAGCTTGTCCTCTTCAACCTGCACTTTTGATGTGGTATTTGTTTCACTTTTTACCTGTACTTGTATTGCTTTGTTAAATCCCTGTGTAAATACTATTGCACGTCCTGCTTCAAGGTTTGATAAAAATTCTTTTTGTTCATGGTTTAGGACAATAGTGTTGCCGATTGCGTCTTTATCATCTTCTGCAAATAGCCTGTGTACAATTTTAGTGTTGGTATTTTTAAGGACTTCTGGTGTAAGTTTATTGGGAATCTGGTCTACAATAATAAGGGATTCGCCGTATTTCCTTATTTCAGCAAGCATATCTGAAAATGTTTCAACACCATGTTTTTTATTCGGGCTGTCGCCTGGTATATATTTGCTTAAAAGCCTGTGCGCTTCTTCTACTAATGTAATATGCTTATAAGTCCCTTTTCCTTCTTTATATTCTGCTTTAATCGCTTCTACAAGGTTTATAAGGATAAATCCCATAATTAATGATTTCTCTGTAGCGCTTCTTATTTCTTCAAGTTCAAGCACAACCCTTCTTTCCAGCAAATCCCTGAAACCTACAGAACGCCTTACATTTAACATAAGCCCTTTTGCCCCTGCAAGAAGCCCTGAAAGCCTTGCTTTAATAGAACCAATATAATCATCCCTTAGCCTTTCATTAAAGCCCTGCTTCTCTACCACTTTACCAGTTTTATTTATTAAGTCCTCTAATGTTGGGAAGGCATATACACCGTCACTAAATGCATCTTCACCATAGATAAGGTTTCTGTTAGTTGCAATGTCCCAGCCATAATCTTTGTAACATTCATAAATAGATGTTTCTATAATCTGTGGTATGGCGGCTTCCATGTCAAATGATGCTTCAATGCTTGCACATATCATATCCACCCTTGAAGTAATGCTTTCATGTGGGAAAAATTCAAACGGGTTTAAACGGAATGGTGTAATTGTGTCTTTGCCAAGTGTAAATACAATTAAATCATCATATTGTTCTGTAAGTATGCGGTACTCTGTCTTGGCTGGTTCTATAACAAGGAAAGGAAGCCCGCTGTCCAGAAGGATTTTATGGCATGTGGTAGTTTTGCCGCTTCCAGTAACACCGGTAATAAACATATGCTTATCAAGGTTTTCTTTATCAAGGAATACATCTATCTGGTCTATTTCATTGCCGCTCTGTACAAGCTTTCCAAGGTTAATCCTGTTCTCCTCTTTAACATCATTGTCAAAATTAAGCCCGAACTCCACTTCCTCTTTAAGCCCAAGACCTGCCACCTCTTTCTGCGGAAGCCCTGCAATCATTGCAAGCTCATTGGTAGTAATCCAGTTGCCGGCAAGAAAACTGCTGCCATTGCCAACAAACTGCGACAATGCAGAACGTGAAATAACTTCATCTTTTGAAATCCCTTTTACAAAACTTCCAACGGGAACCTGGAAATTCTTTAATGTATTCAACCTTTTGCTGCCCTTGCTGTTACTGACAGGTACAGCCTTAAGCGGCACTTTATTGCCAGTTTCACCACTGTAAAGTGAAATTGCTGTATTTTCAAGCTTCTTAAGGCTTGCCTTATTGTCGGAAAAAAGAAAGAAAGACGTAATAAAAACACCCTTTCCAGTTCCATAATCAAGACGTGGTATAATAACATCATCAAGATATTTAATCCACTCCTGCACCTTCCTGTCCACAAGCTCAACAGTAGTAACATCCGATTTCCCTTCACCGCTGCTTGTCTGCGTTGAAACACTGCTGCTTGTGCCTCTTGACGTACTTGTGCCCTCTGATTCACTCCCGCCAGTATTCTTTGCTACAGAGTGGCTTGTACCACTGGAAGTCCCTTCTGTCCCGCTTTCACTTGTACCTGATGAACTGGAACTGCCCCCGCTGCTTTTATTTTTACCCTGGGTTGTACTCTTACTTTCACCTGTATTAGTCCCGTCAGTAACACTTATACTTTCCTGGCTGGTTTTAGAACGGTTCTCCCCTATATTTTCTGATGTACCCTTTGTTTCACTAACTGCCTTTCCTGTATTGGAAGAAATACTGTTCTGTAAGCTCTTTTTGGAAAATGGCACAATCTTTGTATAAACTTCATAAAGGTTATTTTCAATTTCTGTAATACCAGAATAATCCACTGGTGAAGCAATAACCATAAAACCAAAATTGTCACCAAGCATAACATCTGCAAGGCGGTCTGCACCCTGGAATTTCTCATCCTCTTTTGTATACCCTGGCACACCCTCCAATGCACTGTAATACTTCATCCCTGTAATACGGTCAATAATCTTCTGCTCTTCCTCTGGTTCCATCTTTACTGTCTTACTTCCCCTGAAATTCCCTTTAATACCCGGTTCAAGTATGTACTTTCCTATATCCTGCACCGACAGCCCGCTGTCCATTCCCTTATAGGAAAAATCTTTTGCAACCCCATAATAAAAATGCACACCTTTTCCATCACCAAGGACAAGGTATATAAAATTAACACCGCCAATCCTCATTGCACTAAGGACATTTTCAAGTGCCTCCTTTCTTGGCGCCCTGTCCTCAAATGAAATCTCATCCACACGGTAAAGTGCAATATCCTTGCGTTCAATCTGGCTTGTATCCCCAAACTTCACACCGGGGTTTGCAAGCAAATAAAAATTTTCCTTATTAGCCAGAAAATCAACTGCCATTTTATCTTTTTCCATTTATCCAAATCCTCCTTATCCAAGTTCAACCCTTACAGGTTCTTCAATGTACTTCTGCTGCTTAATGCCTTCCTCCGTCGCCACAACATATTCAACCACAGTTGGCGCAACTGTGCGTATATAAATATCCGCCTCATCATTCTCCTCTTTTATACTGCATTTCTTAAGGAAAACAGAACCTGCATCAATATCAAGCTGGTTAGTAGTGCAATTTGGCGAAGAAGTATAATAAATATCAAACTCATCCACCGAAGCATCAATAAATAAAACCCACTGTCCATACTTTATAGAAGTATTTACAATAGTATTAAACTTTCCCTTTACCTCACATCCAAGGTAATACTTAAACTTAGTCTCTTCATCCTGCTTCTTCTCAGGCACATCCTTAATCTTCCCACCTTTACGGCAAAGCAAAAGACCATATGCAACACCAGTCTTTCCAGTCGGCTTTAACTCCAGCGTATTCTTAGACGGGCTGCTTTTCTTTACACCAGCATTATTTCCATCTGACTTTTTAATAGCCCCTTCCACTTTTACAGCACTTCCAGCCTGTCCCTTAATATCTTCCTCTGTAACACCAAGTGGCGGGAAAATCTTATAATACAAATGCCCGGCGTCAGTTTCTTCCCCCTTTTCCGCCCTCTTTTTATTTAAATCATCAGTCCTTTCCTTAATCTGTTCCTCAAAAAGCTGCCACACAACAGGCGACTTGCTGGAATTGCCTGCAAGGAAAATATTTACACAATCACACTCTGCCACATCATTCCTTGCAAAATTTAACTTAAGTGCATTAAAAAAGTTATCAACACCTTCCTTAATCCTGTCCCTTAAAATACCCTCAAGCTCTGCCTTATCAGTTTTTAATTCAAAATTCTGCACCCTTTCCCCTTTATTAGAAAAAAGATTAACCTTAACTGCACCCGATTCTATATTTTTAATCTGTTCAGGATTATTATGTTCCCAAAGCCCGCGCACCGTTTCCATAAGCTGCTTTGTATTAAGCTTTGCCTCCTGCGACTCCTTAACAAGCGATTCACTCCCCGGGAAATTCTCACATCCATGAGGCCTTGTAAAAGAAATATCCGCCTCACGCAGCTTGGAGTGGTTATTCTTAAAAATAGAAAACGCCAGAAGTTCCAGCAGGTTCTCACCGCCAAGATACTGGTCCCCGCTTGCTCCGAAATGCTCAATCACATAATCATACCTTCTTCTCTCCCTGTCATTCTCCGGCGTCCTCCATAAACCAAAATCAAAATCAGTAGTACCGCCGCCAAAATCAAAAATACCATACAAAACCTTCTCCCCTTCACCCGGGTTAAAACCATACTCCTTCAAAGCACACGCCGCATACGCCGCCGGCTCACTAGCCCCCTGCGCCACACGGAACTTTTTAAGCACCTCCTCATCATTATGCACCTGCACAGGAAGCGACTTCCACAGCCCGTCCCGGAAACTCTTTAAAATCTTATCACGCACCGCTTTTTCATAAGTAACAGGAAAAGACAAAATATAATCAAGGAAAATACCACGGTGCATATTATTAATAAACAGCCCCAGAAAATACGCATAAAGTTCAATCGGGTCAAAACCGCCCTCCTCCATCTCCGTAAACGCAGGCAAAGTCCTTTCAACTCCCTTAGTATCACGGATACGCACCTGCCGGTTCTTATCACCACACCACTGTTTCAAATCACTAAAAAAAGAATAAAACTTCTCACTAGAAGCCGTCTTCAAAGCCTCCGCCGCAGTATGCGAAATATTCACATCCTCCCATAAAGTATCAGGTCTGCCCTCCTTAGCCTTATACATCTCCATAAAACGCCCAAGATTAATAAACTGCATAACAGTAGGGTTCTCATAATCAGTAACCCTCACTTCCTTCCTGTAATTACCACTACCAACCCTCATAGGGTACATATGCGCATCACCATCCTGATACACAACAACCGTACTCTTAGTACCAAAATCAATACCAACAACACCATCCCAGTGGATATCTGCAATAGGATTTCTTGCAACAAGCGGCTTGTCAAACTTAATCAGATTGCCCTCATTGTCTTTACTATTACTATTCTCCCATAACTCCCAATGACCACGCCCAGCATCCTCAAGAAGCTTATTATCATACTTATCAATACCAGCCCTCTTAAAATCACAATCCAAGTAATCACTAAAAACAATCTGTTCAATATCACCAGTAAGCTGGACTGCATTATCACTGTTAAAAAGAAACTTCTCAATATCAGACCTTAAAAAAGAAACACCAGCCAGTTCTTTATAATTGCCATCATAAATCATCTTAGTAAACTTATCAGTCAATTTAATCTGTCCAGCATCTCCAAATGATAGATATCCATCATTATACAATCCAATACAGTCCTTATAGAGTTCTTCTTCATTCTTAGAAAACCCTTCTGGAATTAAATTATTCAAAAAAAATGTTTCTAACTTGTTAGAATATTCTGTAATATTAATTACTTGAAGTCCTATTCCAGAAAAAGAAGAATCGGCTCGGGTTTCACAACCATTGGATATTAAAAACCAATGCCAATTATTTCCAGTATAAATAGCAGAATCGCTTTTAATTCCTTTCATTTCTATTTTGATTCCTCTTCCTGAATTTACCATTTCTTCTAATTTTTCCTTGACTGTATCTTCTAATATTTTAGTAATAAAAACTATTCTATTCCTATCTGTGTCTAATATTGGTGACTGATATTTTTGTTCATAAAAAATGAATCTTGCTTCATTTATATTCAAATATCTGCTATTAACGCCTTTTTCAATTTCATCTGTTAAATTATCACTTCCTATAATAAATCTTGTAGTATCTATAATTAAAAGTTTAATATCCTTTCTGTTTTCATCAACTACTTCTCCATCAATATAAAATAATTTCTTATTTGCAATTCTTGTCCACATTTTATTTGTTAATTTTTTGTAGAATTTATCCACCATTTTATTAATAGTTTCACCACACTTTTTTATACGCTTATCCCATTCTTTCCAAATAAGTTTTTCCTTTGCTTCATTACTAACAGTAACTTTATTAACTGTTTTGTACATTTCTTCCATAATTTCTTGTCCCTCCAAGTGTATTTTTATTTTTTCTTGTATTTTTTATTGCTTTTCCCATCTGTTAAATCCTAACTATTGATTTTTCTTTTAATATAAATTCCTCTCCATCCATCTGTCCATACCCGTTTAATAAAACTTCTGTAATTCTCCCTGCTACTGCACCATCTTTTCTTGTATGAAGAAAATCATCAAATTCATCACCTGCCTGGACTTCCTGCCTGATATATTTTTTCTCTCCGTCCATCTGGTTATTTTCATAGTAAATACCAAAAAAATAATCAAAAATCTGAGTTAATTTATCCACCATATCTTTTGGATATTCATCCAGCCAGAAACTTATTTCTGTCCATAAAGCCCTTATGTTATCCCACTGTATACCCCAGGATAAAAACATTTCCGGGCTTTTTGCGCTTAAAATACGCCCAAGTTTTTTATGTGCATCTTCACCAAGGCTAAGATATAAATTATAATAATAATCTATAAGTTTATATTTTCCCTTATATAAGTTGCACTCTTGTTCCAGTTCCCGTAACTGTTTTTTATACATACCCATATTCTCTTTATATTCTTCAAACTGTGTTTCATAATCAGACTTTAACTGCCTGTTTTCATCTTCAAGCCTGTTAATCTTTCTTTCTAAATCTGAATTACTATTTTCCAGACTTTTATTAGCTGCTTTTAAATGGTCAAGCATCATATGTGAATTTTCATTCTCATCTTTTAACTTATCTAAAATTGTATATAACCTTTCTTTTTCCTTAATTTCCTCCTCTAATTTTTTCTTTAACATTTTAACATCTGATGTATTGTTATCTTTTCCCAACAATCCCTTTTTCTCTTTCTTGCCCTTTTCTTCCTTCACTATTTCCCTTATTTTTTCTCTCACATCTGGATTATCAAGTGCTTCCAGCAAATTATTTGTAAAGAAATATGTATCCTCCATCCTTATCCCCCTTAAATTATAATAATTTATTCTCTTAAACTTTTTATGAAACACATAATTAACTACCAGATTATTATACTATCACTATAAAACCATTGCAACCACATAATTTTACTTGCTTTATTTCTTTACATTTTAAAAGGGTACTATTCTTTATAACAGACTTTGCACCCTTTGAAATTACTATACTACTATTTAATTTTATTCCTTTATTTCATCATTATCTTTATCCGCTGTTTCTTTATTATCACGTAACAAAATAATAGATGTATATTTTTTCATTAACCTTTGTGTAATTTCCTCACCTTTCCTAATCAATTCCGCCTGTTTAATCCCCCATTCAGCTGCTGCTTTATTATCTTCTGGTTTTTCGCTTAAAATACTTCTTCCAGACATATCAATACCTTCCTTCTATATCCTCATTACCATAAATACCCTCTCCTTTAACCATATAATTATACCAAATTTAGTATAACATAAACAGGCTACAAAGTCTATTATTGCTGTTTTACTTACGAATGGAAAACTCAAAAATATCTATATTGACTATACGTAAAACACGTATTATCATATAATCGTAAGGAAGAAACACTTATGAAATTCAGAGAAGCCGACCGAATGCTAAAGGATGATGGATGGTATGTGTCAGGCATAAGTGGTTAACATTATCAGTAAAAACACCCAACAAAACCTGGAAAAGTAAGTGTTCTAAATCATCCCGATGACATCCCGAAAAGTATTGTTAAATCCATACGAAACCAAGCCTGACTGAAATAAGTCCTGCCCCTTTGAAATAAATTATAGAAAGGATTATTGATTTATGAATTATGTATATCCAGCTATTTTCTATGAAGAAGAAGGTAAAATATCTGTAATTTTTCCTGATTTAGGAAATCTCGCAACTTTTGGGGATAATATAGCGGACGCTATGCACATGGCGGCGGACATCTGTGGTCAATATATATTTACTGCCTTATGTGACAATGAAAGCCTTCCTGTTCCAAGTATATTAGGCGAAATCAATATAAAAGCTGTCTTAAAAGATTTTGAAATGGAATGTGCTGCAGATAGTGCTTTCGTCAATATGGTACTGGTTGACATGACTGAATATGCAAAGCAGCACAGCACCAAGTCAGTGAAAAAGACTTTAAGCATTCCTATGTGGCTGAATACCCTTTGTGAAGAAAAAAGTATCAACTTTTCAAAAGTCTTGCAGGAAGCCCTTCTTGCAAAAATATAAGTATAACCTCATATTAATAAAGAATGAATATTAATTTCTGGATATGAAACATATATTACTATATAGCTTATTGAACAGAATGTCACTTATCTAAAAGCTTTTGCAGGAAATATTTTTAAAATTTATCAAGGAGCAGATTAGCTGGCAAATTCCAAATGTGCTTCCAATGGACGGCTGTACGGAGCCGCTGGTGCTTAAGCGCCGTATTTTGGCGCTTTATGCATCCATTGCGTGCGACGTCCAAGTGGGAACGTGCCTGTCCATGGAACACTTTGGAATTGCCAGCCCATCCATTGGCTTTTAAATCCCCAGCCCGATACTTTATTAAATTTTCAATGTCCTACAAACCTTTATTCCATCTCAAGTTTTGTGAGCAGGAATTCTTCTTCCTCTGCATTTAAGAACTCCCCATTAATCATTTTTAATGCCACTTTTCTTGATTTCCCACATCTTGCCACCACATCATCATCATAAAAATAATCCACTCCCATAATTGTCCCTGTCACATTATTAAGAATAAACGTATCTATCCCATTAACCTGCTTTCTCTGGTCACAAGTCCACCCCAGCGCAAGTATACAGCATGACAGCTGGCTTGCACCCAGGTTTCCATTTCTTATAACATTACAAAGTTTATTTATAACATCTGTTTCCACTTTTTTAGATACCACACAAGCCCCGCCATCTTTACGCAAAGCCATCCCGATAGCATAAGAACTCATCTGTATATGGTTTGATAACCCTCTTGATGAATGTTTAATATCCTTTTCAAATTCCTCCTTAAGCCAGTCAATCCCCGTTTTTGTTTTTGCATGTGTATACATACATGCCTGGCAGTAACGTGATGTATCATGCAATGCATAAAGCCTCGTAAGCTGGTTTGCATCTGCGCAGATACTTAGCGCATATATAGCCTGTATATTAGCATTAACTTTCGCCCCTTTAACTGGAAGCCCGTTAAGCACTGCACTTATCTGGTCCATACAATGCGTGGCAAGCTGCTTCTTTTCAAGGTTTGTCCATGTTTCCCCAATTCTTCTGGATATAACAAAAAGCCTTTCCTTTGCATTATCATATGTAGTACAACTAAGCGCAGAAAGTATTGCATCTGCAAATTCATCTTTATTGCCTGCACTGCATATACCATTTACGCACACAGTTATTCTTTTAGCTATATTACTTCTTTCCTGTGGCATACTGCATCTTTCATAATTCCTGTAAAGCTGCAGCAGCCTGTTTATTTCCTCTCTAGGCAAAAGCCTGCTGCCGCTTGGTGCCGTAAATTTTGTTTTAATTTTTGAAGCCGTACCGCCGCCGCCAATGGCAATACCAACAGAACCTTCTTCCAGCTTGCTGTTCCCGTCTGCATCACTGCTTGTCCATGCCCTCATCGTAATAACTTTATTGCTTCCCATATAGACGGAAAATGCAACAAATGCCCCGTTATTATAATTATTTTTAAAAGAAATATTACCACTTGCAATAGTCCTGTATGAGCCATCCAAATTCCTGCTTTTTATAGGGATTGCAATTTTATTCTGTCCAGGCTCTATACTGAAACCAGTCATAACTTCTGAATGGTATGGAAGTGCAGTGCCTGTAGGGATAATTTTATGTACAGCGCCATTTTTAACACCAAGGTAAAGGCTGTCATTTAATATATTATTTCCCCACTGTATTGCTATATCCTCTGTACTTACAACTTCCTTTTCTGTCTGGGTGCTCTTTCCTGTTATGCCAGTTTTTTTCATGCCATCCTGCATCTGTTCATACTTATGCAGGTAATAATGGTATACAGCCGCACCCCTTGCCACAGCCTGGTCGGGGTCTAAGGCAACTATTGGTTCAAAGCCAAAGAACTCCTTTAACCTGTCTGTAACCATATAAAACTTTGACATCCCTCCATTTACAATAACTTCATCAACCACCACATTATCTGTGCCAAGTTTTTCAGAAGCTTTATGCAAAACATCAAGCACAGGGTAAATAATATTTTCTGTATCAGTAATTTGTTCTATTCTTTTGTAATCATCAAACTTAAGCTCTGGCGCCATAAAAACAGAAAGTATTTCTTCTATTTCAGACTGTGTAAAGGTATCATCATAAGCATACCCTGTACTGCCCATATTGCCGCCTGTTGCAAAGCTTTTTTCATCCTCATAGTCATCCCATCCCGAACTGTATTCTGCACCGCAGCGTTCATTTAAATCATACTTTAAATGTTCCGCATACACACGCAGCTGCGGCATAATTATATTTTCTTCCTGGCGTAATTTTGCCGTTACATCAGGATGCATTTCAAACTGCTTTATATAACGTTTATACATTGCTTTTGCAATTTCATTGTCAAAATTATCACCCCCTAGCTGTGTATATCTGTTAGTCGCAATTTCATCAACTTTAAGTACATCTTTTAACTCCTCCGCCCTTTGGATTTCATGCATTGTAATATCAAGAGTACCACCACCAAGGTCAAATACAAGCACTCTTTTCTTTTCACTTAAATCAAGAATCCTGCTTGAAATTTCACCATTACGTATCTGGTTCACCAAATCATATATTACAGCATTTGGTTCTGACAAAAGGACTGGCCGTTCGCTTCCATCAGAATTTATAGTTTTAATCCCTGCAAGTTCCGCAGCATCCCTTGTTGCTTTGCACATTGCAGAGTCAAAGTTCGCAGGCACAGTAATAACTGCATCTGTAATTTCACTTCTGTAAATTTTTGAAGCTTCTTTTAATAAATGCTTCAAAATCCTTGAAGAAACTTCGGCAGGGGTTTTATCAGGGATATCCGGTGAAAGCCCTTCTGCTTTCTGGTTTCCCATCTGGCTTTTAATAGACTTTGCCACAAGATGCGGTCTTAAAGGATACTGCCTTTTGGCAAAATCCCCTACAAGCGGCTCATAATTATTTTCCTGCCTGTAATATATACAGGAAGGAAGTGTTGGTCTTTTTACCGTTTCAAGCCTTGGTTCGCCTGCCACTGTATTATATGTATCAACAGCACGTGGTATTTCAACCACCTTACTTACTATGCCGCCGTTCATCTTTTCATTTATTGTCGCAAGAACCGAATTGGTAGTACCAAGGTCAATTCCTGTGCATAAAGTATCATGTTCATTATTAATGTTTACCATTATTTCTCCTCCTTTACTTTCGGTCTTGAAATCTGTAATTCCTTATCCTTGTAAATCCACCCAGGGGATACAACTTTTACATTCTTCTTCTCTTCAGGTGTAGAAAAAGGAGTTCCCTCATAATTACAAAATTCAACATCTGCTGCAATAACTTCCCTTATGGCACCAACCTTCATAACCGGTTCAATATGGCTGTCACGCACAAACTGGATTAACTTTTTAACCATAATTAAAAGCCCGTTTATCTCTATTGGTATCTCAACCCCGTTTTTCTTAAGCCCGTCAATACCTTTATTTACTATAAGCAGCTCATCAAGTATACAGCCATACTTTTCAGAATTAAGCTTTGCAAAAAAATCGGCAAGTTCTTTTACCTTATTTGCTTCCAGCTGTTCCTCAAATTCTTCCTGTAAATCCTGTAGCATAGTATTAGTACGTTCAAGTATATTTTCAAGCTGGTTAATTCTTCTTATTGCCTGGTTATAAGAGATTTTCCTGTTATCATTTTTCGTATCTGTCTTTTTATTTGTATCCCTGTATTGTGGAAAACCATATACTTCACTGATTACATCAGAAATCTCGTAAAATAAATATCTTGCCAGCGTATGCCCTAATGAATATAAACCATCAATATTGCCAGATATATCAATTTCAGGATATCTTTCATATAACATAATTAATGCCAGGCGTTCCTGTGAATAATTCTTCTTGCCTTTCTTTTTATTTATAGCGGTTTCATATTTATCATAACTTTCCCTGTCCCCATTTACAGCACCATCAAAATAACCAGCAACCTCTTCTGCCCATTGCAATAATTCTTTGCGGTCATTTGGATAGTTTATTCTCCTGTTTCTTAAAATATGTATTACATCATTTCCAGACATGTGGTATCCATATTTTTCATTCATTAAAACCGCATATTCCCTTGGCTCTAAATCAAAATTATTGCACAGAATTGTAAGCAGCTTATTTTCCATAACAATCTCTTCATTTATATACCCTCCTTTCTTTACTTTGCGCAGCATTGCCTTATTGATTCCTTCCTGTATTTTCCTTACCTTTGGATTATTAATATCAATCATTTTATGCCTCCTTATTTTTTATATCCTGTAAATTTCCTTTTCCTCTGCAAAAATAAACTGTGTCCTGCTTTCACCATCAAGCATCAGGACTTGTTCTATTGTTTCATCATAAGGTGAATGTTCCCTGGCACAATGTACCATAACTGCCTGTCTGGGATTTATCTTTTTTATAAACTCTTTCATTTCCCTGAAATCTTCATGCAGGGAAAAATCAACATTTACATAATGGCAAAAACCCGTTTCCCTGTGTTCCTTATCTGCTGTTACGTAAATATAAGGTTCTCTTTTATAAGAGTTGTCAAATACTTTGTTATTTTCATTAAGGACTGGAACAGCCAGCTTCTCCATTTTTTCTATAATCCTCATTACAGAATTATCAATATATACAGGTATATTATTTTCATTGTACATATTTAATACTTTAATAAACTCTATGCCCTTGCTTAACTGCGGCACATAGCATACTACAGGTCCTGTATGCTGCCTGGCAATATTTAAAACATGCTGTACTTTTATAAAAAGGTTATCTAAATTCTTTATATAGCCAGGATGCTTTGCATGCAGCCCGCACATAATCACTGTATCAATACCAGCATTGTCTGGAAGGACACAGCCGCCCGCAAGTGGTGTGCTTTTTAAGGAATAATCCCCTGTATATAATATTTTTCTCCTGCCATATTCAAAAAGCACCATCATTGCACCCGGTATATGCCCTGCCTGCCAGAAGGAAGCTTTATAAGTCCCAAAATTAATACACTGCATAAAATCTACATTTGAAACCCTGTCAAGCATATACTGCGCCGCCAGCCTTTTATTCTCATCAGGGCGTTTTCCTGACAAAAAGGCCTTGTCATAAAGCTGGTATCCAGACAATAGTTTTGTAACCCTTGTCATATATACATTTGCCCTTGCAGCCTCCTTCATTAATTTAAACAGATAGCCGATATGGTCATAATGTGCATGTGAAATAAAAATCTGGTTTATCTGGTTAATGCTTTGTATATATGGTGATGTAACAAGGGAGTGTAAATCCGGTTCAAATATTATCCCTTTATTATTGCCATTGCCTGCATCAAGAATAATATTTGCACTACCCAGTTTTAAATAATAACAGCTTGCCCCTGTCCTCTGGCCGCCCCCAAGCGGCATAAATAAAATATCATCCCTCATACCATAAAATCTGCCTCCCTTCATTTAATAAACAGAGTTTAGCACATTATTATTTATAGTTTGTAAAAATGATTTTATATGTAATATAAAGTATTAAAAAAGCCCTTGTAGTGATATCACCACAGGGCTTATAAATATAAAATATATTTATTAT
>DKYP01000012.1:12988-13189 GCA_002499945.1 Lachnoclostridium sp. UBA7097 | reverse complement strand
TAAATTATTATAAATTTTATTAAAAAAATATTATATAATTTTAAATTTACTTAATAAAATTCTTCAGCTTCAAAGCCTGTTCAATACTTCCCTCTACTTTCAGGCGTCCAAGTGTAAATGCCATAACAGGGTCTGTCTTTCCTGAAATAATATTAAACAGTGTGTCAGCCTTGCAGATAAACATTGCATCCCTGTCATAAT
>DKYP01000012.1:12478-12656 GCA_002499945.1 Lachnoclostridium sp. UBA7097 | reverse complement strand
GTCATAATACTCATATGGTTCAATATTTAACTTGCCATCTTTCACTTCAACATAAAAGCTTCCTGCACCTTCACCTGTTATATTAAACTGGTAAGCAATGTGTTCTGTTACATGGCTTACATCAGTATCCTGGAACATGTCCTTTACCTTTTTAAAAATTTCATCAAATGTCATAAAA
>DKYP01000012.1:11945-12178 GCA_002499945.1 Lachnoclostridium sp. UBA7097 | reverse complement strand
AAAATTTCATCAAATGTCATAAAACTGCCTCCTTTTCTACATTCCCTTTTTGTTAAAATTTACAAATAAACCAAATCCATTATAATTTATTATATGCAAATTAATGGATTTTTAATTAACGCACTAAAAGCCCTGGAACTTAATAGTCCCAAAGCTTCCAAAAAGTTCTTAAATATATTTTTTAAGCTGGAAGTGGGACTTGAACCCATGACCCCTTCATTACGAGTGAAGTG
>DKYP01000012.1:8404-11658 GCA_002499945.1 Lachnoclostridium sp. UBA7097 | reverse complement strand
GACCCCTTCATTACGAGTGAAGTGCTCTGCCAGCTGAGCTATTCCAGCAGACTTGCAAAATATATTCCATAGAACAGTTTATATTGATATAGAATATTTGTCAAGGTTTAAAATCTGCATTACAACAATTTTTTATTCCTTCAATCTCTTTATATGTAAGTTCCCTGCACTCTCCAGGTTTTAAATCCCTGTCAAGCTTTAATGTGCCCATGCGTACCCTTTTTAAATACAATACCTTACTCCCTGCGGCTTCAACCATTCTTTTAACCTGGTGGTACCTGCCTTCGTGCAGCACAAGTTCCATTGATGTATATATACTGTTATCTGGTAAAGTTTCATTTCCATGCCTGTCTGCTATAATCTTTTGTTCATATTCACCAAATCCATCCAGCCTGTATTGCTTTATATTTTCTACACGTGAAGGGAGTGTAATGGTTCCATCACCAATATCTATGCCTTCTTCAAGCTGTTTTATGGCGTTATCCGGGATAGTGCCCTCTGCTATAAGGTAATATGCTTTCTCTACATGTTTTTTGGGTGACAGGAGTATATGCGCAAGCCCTCCATCATTGGTTATTAATAAAAGCCCTTCTGTATCTATGTCAAGCCGTCCCACTGGAAATACATCTTTTTTTACATTATTCCCCAGATTATCTTTTAATAAATCTATAACTGTTTTGTGCCTGTTATCACTTGTTGCTGATACACAGCCGTCCGGCTTATTAAGCATATAGTATACATATTGGCTGTAAGAAACTTCTTCCCCGCCAATGCAGACTATATCAGACAGTTCATTAATTTTCATTTCTGGCTTTACTGCTGCCAGCCCGTTGACTGTTACACTGCCTGAACGTATTATTTTCTTAACTTCATTCCTTGTTCCGTATGACATTTCTGCAAGATATTTATCCAGACGCACAAAAAAACCTCCTGTAATTCCAAAAACCATGCAGCCTGTAAAGGCCGCATGGCTTTAATAATAAACCAGCCAGTTTTATAAACTTCTGTATAAGTCAGCATATTTATTAGCTGAATTACCCCATGAGAAGTCCATTGCCATTGCCCTGTCTATCATTTTATTCCACTCACGCTTCCTGTTATAATAGACATCTTTTGCATAATTTATAGTATTAAGCATCTCATGTGCGTTGTAGTTGGCAAATGAAAAACCTGTTCCTGTTCCTTCATATTCATTGTATGGTTCTACTGTGTCCTTAAGACCGCCAGTTTCCCTTACAATAGGTATTGTACCATATCTGAGGCTCATAAGCTGGCTTAATCCACATGGTTCAAAGAGTGATGGCATAAGAAATGCATCACATGCTGCATATATCTTATGTGAACGCTCATTTGAGTAGTAAATGTTAGCGGATACCCTGTCATGGTATTTCCATTCAAAGTGCCTGAACAGGTGTTCATACTTCTCTTCGCCTGTACCAAGGACTACAAGCTGTACATCTTCAGCACATATCTCTTCTATAACATAATCAACAAGGTCAAGGCCTTTCTGGTCGGTAAGCCTTGATATAATGCCTACCATAAACTTCCTGTCATCCTGTGCAAGCCCGAGTTCTTTCTGTAACCCTCTCTTATTCTTAATTTTCTCCTTACGGAAAGTCTTTGAATTGTAATTGGTGTAAATAAATGGGTCTGTTTCAGGATTCCACTCATTGTAGTCCAGCCCGTTTACAATTCCTGTAAGGCAGTTACTGCGTGCACGCATAAGTCCGTCAAGCTTCTCACCATAGAATGGCATTTTAATTTCTTCTGCATATGACTCACTTACTGTAGTTACCCTGTCTGCATAAACTATGCCGCCTTTAAGATAGTTGGCGTCACCATATGCCTCAAGCTTATCTGCTGCGAAAAATGACTGGTTAAGTCCTGTGATATCCTTAACCTTTTTCAAATCCCATATTCCCTGGAACTTAAGGTTATGTATGGTCATTATTGTCTTAATGCCATGGTAGAAGTCATTTTCCATAAACATATCATGCAGGTATACAGGTATAAGCCCTGTCTGCCAGTCATGGCAATGTATTATGTCTGGCCGGAAGTCTAAACTTGGCAGTGCAGATAATGATGCTTTACAGAAAAATGCAAACTTTTCAATATCCTCATGTATATAACCATAAGGCTTATCCCCTGCAAAATAGAATTCATTGTCAATAAAATAGAATTTAATCCCTTCATATTCCATTTCAAGAACTCCTACATACTGCTTACGCCATGCAAGGTCAATGTAAAAATGCGTATTGTACTGCATCTTCTGCTTCCATTCATCTGGAATACAAGCGTACTTTGGAATCATAACCCTTACATCAAACTCTTTTTTATCAAAATATTTGGGTAAAGAGCCTGCTACATCAGCAAGTCCTCCAGTTTTAATAAATGGAACACTCTCTGATGCCACAAATAATATTTTCTTCATCAAAAATACCTCCTTCTATTCAGGTCATGCATCTATTATACTCCAAATATCTGATACTGAAAAGCTTTTTTTATTTAATTTAAATTTCTTATGCCCTCATCTTATATTCTAAACGTATTTTATCCGCAATAAGTGCCACAAACTCTGAATTTGTAGGCTTTCCTTTGCCTGAATTAACTGTATATCCAAAAAGCTCTTCTATAGTATCCATCTTGCCACGGCTCCATGCAACCTCTATTGCATGCCTTATAGCCCTTTCCACACGGCTTGAAGTGGTTTTATGGTTCTTTGCAATGGCAGGGTAAAGGCGTTTTGTTATTGAACCTAAAATCTCATTATCATTTACGGACATAATTATTGCATCCCTTAAATACTGGTATCCCTTAATATGTGCAGGTACACCAATTTCATGTATTATATTTGTCACATCTGATTCAAGGTTGCTTATCTTCTTTATATGCTGTTTATTTGTAAAAACAGTGTTTATAACCCGGTTGTCTTTTTCATCATACAAGGCTACTGCCCTTGTCCTGTTTACTACCATACGTGTATCAAAAGGTTTTAAAATATAGTATGCTGCGCCAAGTTCAAATGCATTTTCAGTAACACTTTCCTGGCTTACCGCAGAAACTACTATGATTTTAGGCGTATATCCTTTATTGTTTCTTAATTTTTCCATAACACCAAGGCCGTCTATTTTAGGCATAATTAAATCAAGTAAAACCACATCCGGTTTATAAAGTTCTATTAATTTAAGTGCTTCCTCGCCGTCTGCTGCGGTCCCGGCAACCTCCATATCTGGTTCTTTAGTAAGGGCTTCTTT
>DKYP01000012.1:0-8042 GCA_002499945.1 Lachnoclostridium sp. UBA7097 | reverse complement strand
GGCATATCCTTTCTCTTTATATGGGGTTATAATAAAATCATATATATATAAATATATTGCCGCAACACTAAAAAAATGTTACTTTTCGACGGAAGCTTTAAAACATTTGCAGCAAACACCACCCTTTCTGTGTTTATGACAAATTATTACAATATATACATGCAGAATATGACAGCAATTTTAAAACCCATGTTACTATCCACAGCCGTTTTATTCTGAAAGCATATCTTCTATAAATATCCCATATCCTCTTGTCGAATCATTGACAAATACATGCGTTACAGCACCAATTATTTTATTATTCTGCAGGACCGGTGAACCGCTCATTCCCTGCACAATCCCTCCAGCTTTGCTTAGAAGCCTTTTATCTGTAACTTTTATTACCATTCCTTTATTTTCTTTGGAGTTAATATTTATTTTTTCAATCTCAACTTCATAGTCCTCTACTTCTTCCCCAAGCTGGCATCTTACTATTGCCTTGCCTCTGTCCACCTCCTGCTTCATTGCTACAGGGAGTGCTTTACTGCTGTTGTATGAATAATTATTGTCAAATAATTCCCCTGATATACCATAATTTGTATTATTGTTAATTGTGCCCAGGCGGTTTGTGCCGCCAAGTTTTACTGAACCAAGCACTTCCCCTGGTGAACCAGCCTCACCACGTATTACCTCGCTGATTTTGGCAGGGTATACACCACCGTTCTTTATATCAATAAGAATCCCTGTATCTATATCTGTTATTCCATGTCCAAGTGCCGCATAATTATTATCTTCTGTGACATATGTTAAAGTCCCGATTCCTTCTGTATCCTCACGCAGCCATGCACCTATTTTGTATTCCCCGTCACCTGCAAGGACTGTATCAACTTTGACTTTTATATTGTTATTATTTCTTCTAAGATAAATTGTAACCCTGCCGCCGCCATTATCCTGTACCGCTTCTGCTACATCTTCTATATTCTCAACTTCCTGGTTGTTTATCCTGTATATATAATCACCTGCCCGCAATATATTGGCAGCTGGTTCATAAGTAAAACCATCCTTGCCAGTAACTTCAGATGTGCCAAGCACCATTACACCATCTGAATTAATATAAAGCCCTACTGCCCTCCCTGATGGCATAACTTTTTGCTCCTTAATAACATCTATTTGTATATTTTTATAATGGAACAGCCCGAACAGCTTTAATTTCGCTTTATAACTGCCTGTATTATTTGCCTGCATCCTGACAGTCTGGTTCAGGTTAAAATGTATATTGCCGTCATGTACGCTATTTGTATTTTTTATACTGATTACATCAACTGCACCATCAATCTCCCCTTCAAGTGGTACATTAAATTCCAGGCTTTCTTCCCTGTTCTCCACAAGCATAATGTTATCAGGCACTTTCCTGTCTATATACCAGATATAATACGCTGCTGCTGCAAATATATTTACACATAATGCAATAGCAAGAAAGACCCTGTATTTTCTTTTTAAATCCCTGCTGATTAAATTTTTGTCCATATCCCCATACTCCTGTCAGAAATATATTTTAAAATTCCCCTATAATATAAAAAGGTACAACCATACATAATTATAATGTACCAGTTGTACCTTTTATATTCGCATTTCTTTAGAAGTATGTCCTGAATCTACAAGTTTTTTTTAAGATTTGCTGCAAGTCCTTTCATTTCTTCTGCGCTTTTTATAACAGCGTCTGTTATCTGGGCACCGCCAAGTATCCTTGCAAGCTCATGTACTTCTTCCTGCCCGTTTAACAGGCGTATCTGTGTGCTTGTATGTGATGTGTCACTTGTCTTTTCTATAAGATAATGTGCATCTGCCATTGCTGCTATCTGCGCAAGGTGGGATATACATATTACCTGGTGCCTGCCTGCTATAAGCGCCATCTTTTCGGCAACTTTCTGTGCTGTCCTGCCACTTATCCCTGTATCTATTTCATCAAATATAAGTGTGCTGGTTTCATCATGCTCTGCAAGCACCGCTTTAACTGCAAGCATTATCCTTGAAAGTTCACCACCCGATGCCGCCATGCCAATAGGTTTTAAATCCTCACCCGGATTGGCAGAAAGCATAAATTCTATTTCATCAGTACCATTTGCTGTATATTCCTTTAACGGGCGTATATCTATAGAAAACTGTACTTGGAGGAAATTAAGGTCAGTAAGTGCTTCCACAATTTCTTTTTCAAGTACCTTTGCACATTTTTTACGTACAGCAGACATCTGGGATGAAAGTTTCCCCAGTTCTTCTTCTTCTTTCTTTATCTTTTCTTCAAGCCCTGCCTTGTATGCTTCATACTCCCTGTAACGGCCCAGTTTCTCCCGGAGCCTGTCTGCATATTCATTAACAAGTGCTGTTGTAGCACCAAACCTTGCTTTAATCTTTCTGACTAAATCAAGACGCTGTTCTATCTGCCCAAGTTCCCCGGTGTCTGTTTCCATATCCTCCATATAACTTGTTATATCCCTGTTAAAATCAGACACAAGGCTGTCAATTTCTGAAAGCTGTTCTGCAAACTGGTTTATATTATCATCATATTCACAAAGCCTTCCAATTATTCTAAGTGAATATGCAAGTTTTTCAGATACTGTATCATTAGCATTAGAACCTGTAAGTGAATAAATTTCACCCAGCCCATTTATAACTGAACTGGCATTTGATAACTGCCTGTACCTGTTCTCTAAGTCCTCTTCCTCACCATGCACAAGCGCCGCATTTTCTATTTCTTCAAGCTCATACTCCATAAAAGAAATTTCACGGAGCCTTTCTTCCTCCGGGATATTTTCAGAATCCCTCTGTTCTATAAGCTTCTTATAACTGCTGTAAACTTCTGCATACTTTATATCAATGCCAGCCATTTCTTCCTTTGCATACCTGTCTACTATCTCCATATGCTTTGCCTTATATAGCAGCGACTGCTGCTCATTCTGCCCGTGGACATCAATAAGTACAGCCGCTGCCTGTTTAAGCACTGATACAGGTACACTTTCACCATTAATCCTGTTAATTCCCCTTCCCTTTGTAAACTTACGGGAAATCAGGACTTCATCATCCTCTGTTGTTATTCCATGCTCTTCAAGGTATTTCTTCTGCTCTTTGGTATCTACAGAAAATAACAGCTCTGCCAGTGCAAAACCTGCACCTTTCCTGATAATGTCCTTGGGGGCTTTACCCCCTATTGCCATATTAATAGAGCCAATTATTATTGATTTTCCTGCACCGGTTTCACCTGTCAGGACATTCATGCCGTCTGAAAAATCAACTTCGATTTCATCAATTATAGCAAGGTTTTTAACGTGTAAATTTAAAAGCAAGTTTTTCCCCCTTCTTACGAATTTACAGAAGTTATTGTAACCCTGCAGCTTAACCTGCAGCCATTTACATAAGCATATACATATGTTATGCCTTCAGACCTTCCGACAATCCTGCCATTATCTACCGTAGCAACCCTTGCATTTGAAGTATACCATGTAACTGTATCTGTAGTGCCAAATACCGTCAGCGTCTCTGAATCATACTGCCTCATATTAATTTCTGTCTTATTAAGTGCAACTACATTTACATCAACATTTGATGAAGCACCACTTGTTGCAAGGATTGTAATAGTGGCATCACCAGTTCCTACTGCTGTTACCACGCCCTTCTTATTAACTCTTGCAACCCTTTCATTATCTGATGCAAATTCAAGGCTGTCTGATGTGTCCTCCGGAAGTACCTTATATGTAAGTTTCCTGCTGTCACCTCTCTGCAATGTAAGTCCAGTCTGTGCAACTACTATGCTTGTAACAGGAACTTCATCAAGTATCTTTACAAAACATCTTGCCCTCTTATTACTGCCATCTGTAGTTGTTGCGGTAATATAGGTATTGCCTTCTGCTATGCCCCTTACCTTGCCTGAGCCAGTAACCCTTGCTATATTCTCATCACCACTGGTCCATTTAACCTTTTTAATAGTTGCATTAGATGGTTTATACTTAGCAGCAAGCTTCTTGCTTCTTCCTACATAACATACCATATAATCAGAATTAAGGCTTATACTTGATACCCTCTGTATTACCCTTACCTTGCATGTTGCCTTTGCACGTACAGAATCATTTGTTGTAACTGTAATTTTAGTAAGTCCCTCTTTCTTGCCAGTAATCTTTCCGCCGCTGCTTACTTTAGCAACTTTCTTATTAGCAGACTTCCACGTTACTTTTGGAAGTGAAGTATCATTTGATGTTACAGTCTTTTTAAGCCTGTATGTCTGCCCTACGCCAAGCCTTATATTTTTCTTATCAATAGTAACTTTACTTTTAAGTTTTGCAACCTTTACCCTGCACCTTGCACTCTGGTTATACTTTGTAAGCGTACATGTAATTGTACAAGAACCAATCCTGCGTCCTGTAACTTTGCCTGTTGCATCCACCCTCGCAATAGATGAATTTGAAGTAGACCATTCAGCTGTCTTTTTAGCATTCTCAGGATTTGTAACCTTTTTAAGCTTAAAGCTCCTGCCTACTGCTATCTCCCTTGTCGCAGGTGACAGTGAAAATTCAATAGCATTTTCAACATGCACCATACATGTTGCAATAAACCCGCCGTCTTCAGCCTGGCACTGTATTATTGCATCACCAGCACCAACACCTATAACCTCACCTTTTTCACTAACAGTAACCACACCCTCATCAAGTGACTGGTAATCAACATTTTTGTTAGATGCGTTATTTGGTGTAAATACAGGTGTAAGCGAGAACTTACCACCAACTTTTATATTCTGTGTATCAGGTGTAACATCAAAATCTGTAACATTTATTGGCACAGGCTTTACTTCAATTGTACTGGTCCTGATTATAGGCGCTTTATTTGCAGTATCTGTATATACAGCAGAAACAGTAACCTTACCTTCCTTAACACCCCTTACAAGGCCAAGTGCTGTAACACTTGCAATGCCTGAATCTGATGAGTTCCATGTTACATTCTGGTTAGTAGCATTCTCTGGTGTAAATGTCTTGACCATCTGTAAAGTCTGGCCTATATAAACTGTTTCAGCAGCAGGTGTTATTATAAAATCCTTAGCCGCTACATCTGCTTCTGTAACATATACCATACATGTCTTTACACCTGCCTGCCCTAACTCCTCAGATACACATGACAGGACTGCCTGCCCTGCAGCAATACCCTGTATAATACATGTGCCTTCTTCTTTACCTGGTGTAACCTTGAATATTGAATCATCTGATGAAGAAAATGTAACCTTTTTATTTACATCCTTATCAGGTTTAAAAATAATATCAAGCTGCTTTGAACTGCCTATACTTACATATGTAGTCTTTGATTCAAACTCTATAGATGTAAGCTTATCCCTTACAGTAACTTTAACTATTGCCTTTGCTTTATTGCCATTTGAATCCGCAAGTGATGCTTCAATATTAATATAAGTTGCACCAACTCCTACTGCTGTAACCTTTCCTGTATTATCAACTTTAGCAACTTTCTCATCAAGCGAAGTCCATACAAGTGTAGGGTCAGTCGCATCTATAGGAACGTATGTAGCTTTTATAATACTTGTGTCACCCTTAACCATGCTAAGTTCTTTTGGCTCTGTCGTAATTGTAGATATAGGTGTAGGAGGTGTCGTTACTATATTTAATATACAAAATGCTGTGTATTTACTGCTTGCTACAGAAATATACGTTGTACCTTCTTTTAAAAGAGTAACCTTACCTGTTTCATCAACAGTAGCAACTGTTTTGTCTGATGAATCCCACTTAAAATCTTTCTCTGTAGCATTACTTGGCTGGTATAAAGGTTCCATAAATACAAAGCCTTCTTCAAGTGTTGTATCATATGTAGTATATTTTTTGCCTGCTATACCTATATCAAGACCTGTAACAAGCTGCTGTACAGTAATAATACATGTAGAATATACATTATTGGCAGCATTAACTGCTGTAATAACTGCTGTACCTGGTTTACGTGCTGTAACTTGTGCAGCAGGTGTAGCTGCTGATGAATCTACTACAGTAGCTACATTTGTATCTGAAGAAATCCATGTAAGCCTGTATGAACCCTTAAGGTCAGTTGTAATAGTCTGCACATCACCCGCTTCCATAGTAAGCCTGGAAGGTACTATATGAAAACCTGAGGTTGTTATATCTATAATAATCTGGCAGGAAGCCGTAAGGGTTATTCCATCTGGTGTAGTTCTTCTAAGTATAACTGTTACATGTTCCCCGGATGGTGTAGTTTTTGCAGCCCTGACAGTCGCATAACGCCCCTGTGGCGAAATCTTTACAAAACTTCCATTAGGGTCATCTGGTGACACCCATTCATACTCTGCATCATCATTCTCAGTACCAGAAGCAAGTACTCCATATAATTGCTGTTCTTCTCCTACCGACATGCGCATCTGGGAAATATTAAGTGAAAATGTATCTGTTATATTAATTGTTATAACTACTCTTTGCCCTTCTCTTATCTCCCTTAATCCTGTTTCCAAAATCCTTGCATTTGATGTAACATCAATATAAGCTGTACCAACCCTTGTTGCTGTAATAGTAGTCCTGTCACTGGACATTGAAATATAATTATTACTATTACCTGCTATAGAACCCCCTGTTGAAGGTTCACCTTCATTATCATCTCCTGTACCAGAGTTTTCCTCAACTACACGTGGTACAGGATTAAAACAGTCCATAAATGTATCTGCTGTTATATTAAACCCATCTGGGAGGCTATACGTACCACCAACATTTAAGGATATTGGCATGCTTTTATAATTACTATATACATATACACCATTTCTAATAGCTACAGGATGGCATCCTGGGGTGGTTTCACGTGCAGCATCAAAACCTTTATATGTACCTGCTACATAGAAAAGCACAGAATATGTACCTGCTTTGGCATTAAGCTTATAACTGTTTATTGATGGCATCCATACAAGATTAGCTTCATCCTGGAAGTCATCTGTAACATTGCCAAGCGAATCCCTTACAAGGTATGTCTTTGTACCTTCCTTCTTTGCAATCACCCATACAAGCTTATCTGATATAGCATCAAGCTGGTTATGCTCAAACTTTACTGATACGCCTATAATATCACCATTTTTTGCTTCGTGAAGCGAATCTGATGAACCAGTTCCATCATCTACTCCAGATGAATTTGTACCAATATCCCTGTCACCATCTGTAATTTTAGGTCTTACATAAACGTCTATTGTATCTTGGTATGTAGTAGTATCATCACGCCAACTGACTGACAATGTAGTATGACCTGCACCAACTGCCCTTATGCCGCCTCGTACAGTATTATCTCCATCTTTTCCTGTCATCGTCCTATCAACTTCAATAATATCTTCATTTCCTGACATCCAGTCTGCTGCTGCTTGTATTGCGCCATCTGTTATAGCCTGGGAGGCATTACCAAAAGTCAGATTTAGATATTTCTGTTCTGCTGGCTCTGAAGCCTTCTTGCCAAATGGAAGTTCTGCCCCATAATCCAATATAATGCCACTTCTTTCATCCTCAATAAATATTTTTCTTATAGATGCACCTTCAGCATTATCATTTAAATATTCATTAACAGAAAAGGCTACTGTAATCAGGATAGATTCCTCATATAATGGATTTCTTTTCTGATTTGCATCTCCTTCATTTGCATATGCAGATATACTTAATGATACATCACCCATTTCTTTTGCTTCCACCTGTAAAATAGAAACTGGTCCTTGAAATTTTGTTCCATCATCGGTAGCGTTGGCATTAGTTATACGCATATTTCTATCATTAGAAAGCTCTGCAATTATATACCCAACACCATGACCAGCCGGAGCCATCCTGAAAGTATCGCTATGCCTTCTCATTGTATAAGTATTGCCCATTCTCTGGCCATCACTGTTTTGCAGATACACTTCTGCCGCATGTGTATCATCTTTAATACTGAATGAATTGATTGCCATAAATGCAATTAAAAATACAGATGTCAGCAGCACCATCCATTTCCATTTCTTATTATTCCTCACAATTCTCTTCATACTAATCCCCATTCCGCCG
>DKYP01000013.1 GCA_002499945.1 Lachnoclostridium sp. UBA7097 | reverse complement strand
CCTCTCCTGTATTTCAAATGCCTTGCTGGTATCACTCATCATTTCCATATTTCCATCACCCATTGTACAAACCAGTGCTATTCCGCTTTCCTTAAGATGCCCTTTTATAAACCTGTAAAATGCGTTCCTGTCTTCTTCCAGAACAAGCATATGTATAACAGCAACAGCATAAATAAAACTATATTTACCTTGATGGCTGCCATTAATACAATCTAAAACTTCAAAATGGTTCTTATACAAAGACATAATATTTTTACAATATTTTATAGCTTCTTTTGAAATATCAGTTGCAAGAAGATTATACCCTGCTTCCAGCACAGCCTTAGCATCCCTTCCTTCCCCACAACCAATTTCAAGTATACTATCTTTAGTATTAATCTTATATTTCCTGATAGTATCCATTACAACCGGGGAACTTTTAGTACCAGACCAGCTTACTCCCTTCAAATGTGCTGTTTTATACCGCTCATCATAAGCTTCATAATATTTTTTCATTCTAATACTCCATATACCCGGATAATACTTCCTTATATCCCATATCCGCCTTTTTCCAATACTTATATATTACAATAACATCTTCCGTCCTTTTCATTTATATATATTTCACTTTTAGATACATGTTCATATCCAGGTAAAGCACTTATGGAATTTCTTATAATATATTTTATCATCAGGTTATAACTATCCCCTTCTGATATCCTGCCATTTTTTAACCGGCCTGTAAGCCAGCCTTTTCTTAGAAGACCTTCCAGCCATTCTTTCTTTTGTATTATAAAACCCCTTGTTTTTTCACTGTTTATATCTGTAAATGCCATAAGCAGATATGAAAATGGTATTCCCTTTTGTAATTCTGCCTGTCCGCTTCCAAAAGAAAGAAACCTTTCCCCCAGCGGGAGGGTTAATTTATCTATCCACTCTTTATCATCCGGTTTTACCACAGCAAGAAACCGCAGGACACTAATACCCGTTGCCAGACATTCCCCTTTTGCACAGAAATCACCAAAACATGTATTTTTTAACCTGTTTAATGTATTTCCAGCCATTTCCCTAATCTTTTCATTTCCAGGGGCAAACATAAATAATAGCCTTATAATTTCAAGTTCATAATGGTTTGCATATAATATATTAGTCTTAGGCAGGTATCCTTGTATAAGCCGGAGCTTTTTATTATCATTATATGGAGGAATATAATAAAAAGGGTACATATTATCTCCAGGTTTCACCCTTATACGTTTTTTATATCTTATAATATCCTCCATGCATGATATTCCATTTAACAAAACTGAAACAGCTTCCTGCTTTTCCCCGTCTGTAATTTCTACAGCAAATATTTCTTTTCTGTTTATCTCTGTAAGCACCCTGTAGTTCTCCAGATACTCATTCTCTTTTATAAAAAAACTACCATTATCCTGATTCATTAAAATCCCCCTTTTTACAAAAAAGTATACCATAAAGGGACTAAAATGAATACAGTATAAATCATGCAATTATTTAAAACTGGCATTTTTCAAAATCCTGGTTCATAACTAACCTTTCTTAGTTCTTATTCTGGCTATATTTTAATTGACATTTTCCATATTTAATATTATCTGGCTTGCATTATACTCTCCCATGCTGCACTTTACAGGCAGTCCTGCTTCCATAAGTGCCATTCCATTATATAAAGCCCCGCTTTCTTCATCTTTATAAAAAGCATCTTCCCTAAGTCCTTTTAACTTTACATAATAAACAGGCATATTTCCATGTATTTCATTAATTACAATGCTTACCATTGCCTGTGTGCCATCTTTGGAAATATTTTCCCATGCTGTAAATATATCTTTAAAAGGATTTGAAAGGCGGTAGTAATCTCCCGATTGTATTAACCCCTGGTATTTTTTATATTTTTTTATCTGCTGCCTTGTTTCTTCCTTTTCTTCCCCTGAAAGTTTTCCTATGTCAAATTCATACCCAAATACACCCGCCATTGCAACTACTCCTCTTGTCTTAAGGCTTGTAACACGCCCTGTCTGGTGGTTTGGCACTGCGGATACATGCGAAGCTGCTGTACTGGCTGGATAAAAGAATGAAGTACCATATTGTATTCTTAAACGGTCTATGGCATCTGTATTATCACTGCACCAGATTTGTGGTGTATAATATAACATTCCGGCATCAAACCTGCCGCCGCCGCCACAACAGCCTTCAATAAGTATTCCAGGGTAGCGTTTTAACAATTTCTCCAGGAAATCGTAAACACCAGCCACATAATTATACGCCACACAGCCAGGAAGGCTTTTACTTGAATATAACTCTGAAAGATTACGGTTCATATCCCATTTTATATATTCAATATTTGCCCCATCAAGTATATTGCAAATCTGGTTAAATATAACTTCCCTTACTTCTTCCCTTGAAAAGTCAAGTACAAGCTGGTTTCTTGCATGTATTGGCTGCCTTCCAGGTATTTTTAATACAAAGTCCGGGTGGTTTCTATATAATTCGCTGTCTTCTGAAACCATTTCTGGTTCAATCCATATGCCAAACTTTACATTCTGTTTATTTACAGCTTCTGCAAGTGCAGCCATGGAACAGCCAAGCTTGCTTTCATTTACATTCCAGTCGCCAAGCCCGGAATTATCACTATCCCTTTTTCCAAACCAGCCATCATCCATAACTACCATATCAATTCCAAGAGAAGCTGCTTCTTTTGCAAGATTAATTATAGTATCCGCGTCAAAGTCAAAATAAGATGCTTCCCAGCTGTTAAGCAGCACAGGGCGGGGCTTCCCTTTATACCTGCCACGGCATATATGGTTACGTATGCAGTCATGGTATTTTAAAGAAAGTCCGGAAAATCCATTTTCTGAAAAACATAAAATTGTTTCTGGCACAATAAATGACTCTCCATTATTTAATGGATAATGGAACTGTTCACTTTGCAGGCCCATTAAAATCCTTGTCTGTCCAAACTGGTCTTTTCCTGTTTCACACATAAAACTGCCGCTGTATACAAATAACATTCCATAACATGCGCCATAATCTTCTGTTGTGCCCTGTCCTGCCAGTATTACACCTGGATTATGCTGGTGGCTTGAAGCGCCCCTGCGGCTTTCAACTTTAATCTCTGTATGGGAAACCGGGACACGTTCCATATTACGTTCCATTGTATGCCTGCCATGAAAATGCACAAGTTCATAATCCCCGGCCAGAAAGTCAAGACATGCAGATGCTGCTTTTTCTATTACAAACTGCCCATTGCCAGTATTTGTAATAATGGCACTTCTTGTAATAATATCCTCTTCTTCTAATATACCATAAAGAAGCTGTACCCTTGCACCATTACATGAATCTTCCAGGATAATTGAAAGGGTTTCTGCCTTATCCTTATCTGCATATACTGCTGGCAGTCCTTTAAGCCCATATTTCCCTTTTATAATTTCATGTGATACATATCTTAAGTCACAGCACTCACTATAATCCGCATTGCGGATTATAAGTGCGCTGCTGCGTGTATCACCAGTCCCAAGTACCGGGTATTCCTGTGGCAATGTATCTAAAGAATATGTGCGGTCATATGCCATCTCTGCCGGGTTTCCTGAAAATCCCCTGTCTGCATAGGACAGCAGATAGTCCATATCCTGTTCCACTTTCTTTCCATAGTATAAATGTAGTAAATAACCAAGCTGGTCTGCCATCATCTGGTAAGTTGTATTTTTTGTCTGTAAACTGAAAATCCTTTTTTCCTGGTTATAAATAATTGCCATAATACACCTCTGCCTTAATTTATTTTACTGCGCCATTAACAACACCATTTATAATCTGTTTCTGGCAAATTACATAGAAAACTAATATTGGTATTAATGATAATAAGTATGATGCAAATGCAAGGTTATAATTAGTACCAAACTGTGACTGGAAATTCATCTGCGCAAGTGGCAGTGTGTTTACACCAGAACCTGCCATAATAACAAGCGGTGTCATTACATCATTCCAGACAGCCAGTGCTGTTATAACAGCAACCGTTGCATGCATTGGCTTCATAAGCGGGAATATAACCTGCCAGTATGTCCTCCATGTAGATGCACCATCTACTTTTGCTGCTTCCTCAAGTGCAAGCGGGATATTTACAAGATAGCCGGAATACAGCATAATATTCATTGGCATATAAAATACTACATAAAGAAGTATTACACCAAACCAGTTTGCAAGCCCAAGTTCTGCTGTTTCTTTGGCAAGCGGCATCATAAGTATTGCAAATGGTACAAACATGCCGCTGACAATAAACAGGTAAACAAAACCATAAAATTTATTGTGGTTTTTATTCCTTCCAAGTACATAACCAATCATGGAATGTACAAGTATTGACAATACAACTGTAACAAGTGTAATTAAAAGGCTGTAGCCAAGTGAACGCCAGAAATCAGTAACTTCCATAGCTTCCCTGAAATTATCAAAACTCCAGTGTTTAGGCAGTGACAATATGCCACTTATTGTATTTGACATTTCTGAAGGCTGTTTAAAAGCAATTACAATAGTCATATACAAAGGAAAAGCGATAGTTGACAACCCAAGAATTAGAAGTATTGTAGGAAGCCATGTGGAATTTATTTTTTGTTTTATCATAACTGCTCCTCCTTTTTACCAGAAAATTTCATCTGTGCAACAGAAATAATTACAATTACTATAAAGAATACTACTGCATTGGCACTCTGGAAACCAAACTGCCCGCCCTTCATGCCGTTATTATAAATAAGGTATGAAATTGATTCTGTACTTTGTGCAGGCCCGCCTTTTGTAAGTGCCATAATCTGGTCAAATACCATTAAGAAGTTTTTAACACAAAGTACCATATTAATACTGAAAAATGGTATAATTAATGGAAATGTAAGTTTCCAGAATTTTTTCCAGCCAGTTGCACCGTCAAGTGAACCAGCTTCATATACATCTTCAGGCACAGTCTGCAGCCCTGATATATAAATAATAGTATTCATTGCTACTGCCTGCCAGGCACATACAACTACAATGCCAATCCATGCTGTATTTTTTTCTGCCAGTATACTTGATTTTAATGCCCCGGTACCTGCCATATCAGCTAATGCTGGAACCAGGTATGTAAAAAAGTAGTTAAAAATATAACCAACAACCAGTGCCCCAAGTACATTAGGAAGGAAATATGCCCCACGGAAAAATCCTTTTGCACGTATTTTGCTGTTTAATGCCAGTGCCAGAAGAATACTAATTACATTAACAACTATTGTTGTAACAATTGCAAGTTTAATGGTAAATATATATGAACTTCCTACCCTTGCATCAGAAAATAAATCAATATAATTCCTAAACCCAACCCATTCATAATTACCAAATCCCCTAAAGTTTGTAAAGCTGTAAACCACGCCCCGGAGCAACGGGATTGTATTAAATGTAATAAAAAGCAGCAGTATAGGAATAGTAATCAGCAAGCAGGTACGTTTTCTATCATTTTTCATTTATAATTCCCCCTATTCTTTATTATTTTGTTCATATTCTTTAACCATGCGTATAATATCACGGTTATAACGCTGCCAGTTATTATCAAATGTTTCCAGAAAATTATCTACATCTTTTTCAATAAGGAATGTCTGCAAAAGTGCATCTACAGACATTTCAGATGGATAATAATGGTCCTGGAAGTCTGCCATCCTGCCTGCATCAATATATTCTTTCATTCCATCTAACATTGATGCAAGTTTAAAATTTCCTTCTTTGCATGGAATTGCATTCTGTGCATCAGCATATGCCTGTATATTTTCATCTTCAAACAGGAAATCCAGGACTTCATAAGCTGCTTCTTTATTCTCACAAGCTTCTGTTACACAGAACTGCAGGTCAATTCCTGAATTAAGTGTATTGCCGTCAGAATTATCACTTGCTGGCATTACAAAAGAATCAATATTTAAATCCGGGTTTACAGAAAGTATCTGTGGCACTGCATAACTGCCAATAGGGTACATTGCTGCCTCCCCTCTTGCAAATGCTGTACATGCATCATTGTAACCATATGCAAACGGTGAACCAGGCCCATACTCAAGTAAGCTTAGGTACTTCTTTGAAACCTCTGCATATTCTTTTGTAAAAGTGGTTTCGCCCCTGTTTACTTTTTTAACAGTATCAGGCTCTGTTAAACCTACTGCTATTGCATTCCATGGTGCAAGACAAGTCCAGGTATCCTTAAACCCGAAATAAAATGGCAGTATTCCTTTGTCCTTAATCTGTTTACAAAGAGTTAAAAGTTCATTCCAGTTATTTGGGATTTTCCAGCCATTCTGTTCAAATAAATCCTTATTATAAAGGATACCCGCTGCATTTGCCATATATGGTATAGCAAAAGTGCCTTCTACCGGGACAAGTTCCAGTGATTCATCAATATCCCTGTATGACTGTTTAATATCCTGCAGGCCCTTATAACCAGAAATATCCGCAAGTATCTGTGCATCCACATAATAAGAATATTCAATATCCCCACCAATACCAACAATGTCAGGATAATCCTCACGTATAAACCTCGTTCTTAAAATGGCGGAGGCATCATTTGGTGAATTAATAACCAGATGTATGTCATCATGTGTATCATTAAATGCCTTTTCAACCATTTTAAAATAGTTAGAAGCTTCCCGCTTGTATTGCACAATTTCAATTTCAGTTACAGAATTGTCCTTTTTAGAACCACACCCCTGTAAAGAAATAGCAAACACCAGCATACAGCCTGTAAACAGTAACCTTGCAAGTCTTTTTCCTTTCATAGTAATTTCTCCTTCCGTTTTTGATAATAATATTGTATCATACCATTATGCTATCTAAAATAGCGCATTTATTGCAATTTTATACCAAAATGCTGTTTTATAAATAAATATTGAAAAACATATAGCATTTTGGTATATTAGTAATAATAATTAAAAATGCAAAAGGGGAATTATTATGAGTGAAGTCATTTTTTCAGTTTTTCCAAGCGAAAATTTTATTGATATGGGATTATACCAGTTTGGCTGGGAACAATGCGACCCGTCACACTCTTTTGGCCCCGCTGCAAGAAACCATTTCTTATTTCATTATGTCATATCTGGTACAGGTATATTAATGGCAATGAATTCCAGTGGCGAAACAATTTCTTATTCCATAAAAAGCGGCCAGGGATTTATGATGTTCCCACAGCAAATTTGTACATATATTGCTGACAATAAAATTCCATGGGAATATGCCTGGATTGAATTTGACGGCCTGCGTGTAAAACAGACCATTGAAGTGGCCGGGCTTAATATAAACCATCCAGTATACAAGGCAAGATTTAAAGATATTGCACAGACCATGAAAGATGAAATCTTGTATATTATAAACCACAAAGATGCCTCACCATTCCATTTAATAGGACATCTCTATCTTTTTATTGACGCATTAGTACGTTCTTCTAATTCTACGCAGATAATAAAAGGTAATAATTTACGGGATTTTTATATTAAAGAAGCAATTTCATTTATAGAACAGAACTTCCAGAATGAAATTACAATAGAAGACATTGCCGGGTTCTGCGGGCTTAACAGAAGTTACTTTGGAAAGATATTCCATGAAAATATTGGGAAGACACCACAGGAATTTTTAATTTCATACCGTATGACAAAAGCAGCAGAATTGTTAAAACTGACACAGCTGCCAATTGCAGATATAGGAAATGCAGTTGGTTATCCAAACCAGCTGCACTTTTCACGTGCATTTAAAAATGTATATGGAATTTCTCCAAGGCAGTGGCGTTATGAAAATACAATGCCTGTAAAATAATCCCTTTACTTTGCTATTTGCTGCCATCTTGCCCATTATGTAAAAATTTATCCAGTATACGGAAAATCCTGGCAGAATTTAAATTTCCTGGCTTGTCTTTTCTTTTAGGATAGTAATAATCTGCTGTTCCGCTTTTTCTCTTAAGCCCATATGTTTTTTCACCTTCCTTGTACTCATGGAAATGGTAATAACTAATAAGTTCATTACAATAATCTGACTGGCTGGAAATAACAGTAATTTTGATTTCATTTTTGAAACTGGAATTTTTCTCGGCCCTTATTCCCTTTAATTTATTTTGCATCCATATGTTAAAATGTTTTTTATGTATGCAAAGTTTATATTTCCCAACAGAAAAATCTGGTATAATACAGTCTGCAAGTTCTTTGGACAGCTTTTCCAGATTCTGTTCTTCCTCCCTTAAAAATTCAGATATAAAAACAGAAAATTCAGAAAAATTATCAAATTCAAATGCCATGCTCATGGTAACATCTTTTCCTGTTTCCTCATGCCCGTCACCATAGAAATAAGATATTTTTTTAAAAAGAAAAATATAGTGCTGGTTATTTATTATATGCGCTGGCAGCCTCCCACATACACGCCTTACAAGGTCATAATTAAATGATGTAGATATAAATGGAATCTTATACTTGTCTGACAGATAATAACGTTCTCCATTTTCATCAGGATTATATACGAAAGTCCCGTACTGGAATCCTGATGAAGATAATTTATATGAACAAAAAACATGTACAGTTATCATACTGCCATCTCCTTTAGCTGAAGCGGGTCAGAAATAATCTCATATCCATCATTGTCCATCTTAAGCTGCCCTGTAATAATTTTCTTATGTTCCAGGAAGTCCTGGGCAGATGCAAGGTTATAATATGTTTCAAGTATATGTAGTTTAAACTTTTTAAACAGTCCTGCATTTATCCTTTCATTACTTTTAATTTTCTGCATTAAATCAAGGATATAGGCAAGTATATAGAGCAATGGCTGCTCACAATATTTAGGGCTGTAAGAACAGGATATATCCTTAAAAATATATTTCGGCATTGACGGAATCATTAAATCTTTATCTAACATAATTTCCCCGTCATCGCCGTATTCAAATCTTGAAAATTCTGCTGTATTTTTTCCCAGTGTTAAAACCGGGGCAATTATAATTTCATATTTGCCTTTGTTTTCCTCTGAAAAGTCAAAAATTTCTTTATATGCAGTATGTATTCTTCCTTTGACAAGTTCCATCTCACCACTGTTATAGTATTTTTCACATTTAAGAGGGATAAACATTATCATCTTGGGAAATTCCCCATCAGCAACCTGGAAGGAATCCTTAATCATATTGGCAATGTGCTTACAGTAATTTCTTCTTTCGTTGTATATCCCGACAGAGCCGGCATTGTGGTTTGCAGCTTTCTCCATCAGATAAACTGTGTCAATTGCAATCACTATAATATTACAATGTTCAATTTTAGAACGGAGGGTTCTTTGCTCGTCCTGGTGGTTCTGGTCCAGCCATTCCCCGGGAAAGTCACAAAGATTTAAAATTGTCCTGCCATCTTTTCCTTTAATACAGATATCCAGTTTGTATTCCATAAGGCCTTGTGTTGCAGAATAAGACTGGTTCATTACTATACTACGTGTTTTATTAATAAAATACTGGCTGATTTCAGCATTTTTTTCATCAATTACATCCATTGTTGCTATATCAGAAATGTTAATATCCAAGTCCGTGTTGTCCCCGAATACCTCATGGAAACACCCCTTCATTGCAGCAATAACGCTGGTCTTTCCGCATCTTCTGCCGCCAAACATCATCACATTTATAATATTCATATGGGTTCCTCAATTCTTAATAATAAAATACTCATGTTTATTTATATCCTTAAGTTTGGACACAACATCATTCCATTCTTCTGCAACAACTTTCACAGCACTCTGCTGCTGGTATTCTTCTTTCCAAATCAGATGCATCCAGTCTTCGTAAAGATACCTCCATTCTTCAGCAATCTTGCTCTCATTATCCGCCATTGTATAAGTAATACGGTCATACAAATCTTTAATAGCTGCAAACATTGAACGGTTTGGAGTTTTATACAAATCCTTTAATGTAATTTCCACATTATCATGTACATCTTCTGCATAAGTTTTAAGCCACTCAACAATTTCCTCCGCAACCAGTTCCGGCTGTGCCATAGAACCAGAAATCTGGGGGACACTTGAACTGCCATCAGGCCTTGGCAGGGAAATATCTATAGGGTCAAGCTGTTCCCTGATTTCATGTATCAGGAATCCCTGTACATTAATTGTATAAGACTGGAACTTCCTGAGTGCATCTGATAAAAACGGATATTTCTTTTCGCCTTCTACTAAATCAAGAAATCCATCAATCCATTCATCAGAAGAACAATCCAATGGATATACCAGTCCAAGCCGGCCCTTGTCTTCATCTGTAAAAATATGAAGGACCTTTTTCTTCATTCTTTCAACAATGTCATACAATACATTATTTAATTCTGTAAAATCATCAATAATCTGCATTCTCATAATATTAGTGCAGGCTTCATAAGCATTAAACTGGTTTGCATCACCATAACTGAGAAGGTCCATAACCATCTCCTTTGTTGGCACTGCTTTAATAATATTTTTAAACTTGCCGCTTGCAGCACTCATAAGTTCTTCACATGGCATATGCCGGAGGTTATTATAATCATCAAGATATAATTTCCTGAGTTCATTTAATAAGCCTTTCTTAATAGTAGGGTTAATCTTGCGGTAAAACTTACGCTTTAAATCTTCATTGGCAGAACTTGCAAAGGCACGGTCAGTTGCCTGGCAAATCTGTGAATACATCTGGAACAGTTTCTCCCCTGTTTCATTTAACTTGTCAACCAGAAGGTTATCAACGTCCTGTATTCTTGAAGAAAGCTGTTTTAATACAGGAATTAAAAGCCTGTTTTCCACTTCTTCTTTTGAAGAACAGTTTACATTAAGTACATCCGCTATTGGGTAATTTCTTTGCTTTATAATCTGGATTACATCATTTACCTGGTTTACATTGTCCCCGCTGTCGCCTGTTTCTACCCTGTTAATTACCCAGAAAAGCATTTCTTTTGTATATTCCGGGGAAACCCTTTCTGCGATATTTCTTATTATATTAATTTCATTATCACTAATCCTGCCACGTTTATTGTCAGGGCGGAACATAAAAATAATTGCATCACTATCATTTTCAACAGCTTTCAGCATTTCTTCTTCAATTCCCAGTGATGTTGCACCTATGCCAACCGTATCAACCAGCACTATATTCCCTGCATCTTCATTAAGGAAATTGGTATTAATATCTGCAAGCTTTACCCCAAGGTATTTATAATATTTTTGTTCTGCATTCTGGCTTGAATACTGTGCAATATAATATTCAATTTCCCTTTCTGTAACATCTTTTACACTGCCAAGGTCATCAATATAATCATTATAGTGTTCAACATACTTGCACAGATGGTCCAGCCAGTCTTCTTCCTTAACTGTTTCACTCTTGTTTTTGTACAGGTTTTCCCTCATTTCTTCCGTTTTAATAGCTGGTATATCTGATACATCTTTTATAAAACGGTGTCCATCTGTAAGTTTCAGAAGATACTGGTTTACAATATCTACCATTTCTTCTTTTCCGTAAAAATGGATTTTAGCGCTTACAGGGCCACTTTCTGAATTAGTAATAATAGACTTCGCCCCTGTACAGTCACCCCTGTTAGATGAAGGTATAACCGCTGAATCCAGCCCGCTGATATTTTGCATTACAAGGCTCTTGCCCTGTCCTGTACGCCCAATAAAACTGATATTAAGATTGTTACGGCTTAAACGGTTTATAATCCGTTCAAGTTCAGACACATAAACTTTATGTAAATTGAAAAACTCATCTGTCGGAATGCTTTCTATAGAACCAGCAACATCAAAGCTGCCTTCAGCCGTCTGGAATGTATCAATGTTACCTCTTATTTCGTCCTGGAAATCTTTGAACCTGTACATATTCTCCAAAACTATATCCGCTTTTTCTCTTGCGTTTTCTATATACTGAAGCCGTACTTTCCTTTTGGTAATAATTTCATCAATTTGCTTTGAGATATTACCCATTATCCTTAATCCTCCTTGCATTAAATAATGCCACCAGCATTTTTGCTGCGTGGCGCATTCCAGTCCTGCTGGCAAAGGCAAATCCACGCCTCTGCAATACACCGGAGGCTATATCAGATAAAAATACAATCATTTTTATGTAATAATATTTAGTATATAATGAATGAACTATATCATTTTTACACCTAAATCGGATTATATCATGTTTTATAGAAAAATACAAGCATATTTAATTTTCCCACTTTGGCAGGCAGCCCCTATATTTACACATGCAGTTTCTTTAAAAACATCTTTGTACGTTCATTCCCCGGATTGTCTATAACATCTTCCGGCCTTCCTTCTTCGATTACCATACCGCCATCCATAAATACCACCCTGTCAGATACTGCCCTTGCAAAGTCTATTTCATGTGTTACTATTACCATTGTCATTTTCTCTGCTGCAAGGCTTTTTAAAACACGTAGTATTTCTGCCGTAATTTCAGGATCAAGTGCTGATGTAGGTTCATCAAAATAGAGCATTGCAGGATGCAGTGCAAGTGCCCTTGCAATGGCTACACGCTGCTGCTGCCCGCCTGAAAGTTCACATGGATATGAATTTTCCTTATCCCCTATTCCAACTTTTTCCAGAAGTTCCCTTACCTCTTTATATACTTCATCTTTATTCCTTTTTTGTATTACTATAGGTGCATCCGCAATATTCTTCATTACTGAAAAATGTGGGAATAAATTAAAATTCTGGAACACCAGCCCAAAGTTTGAACATGCCTGCTGCAATTCCTTCTTTGGCGGGTAAACAGCCCCGTCCGCCCCTTTTGTAACCACTTTTTTACCTATATAAGAAATTTCCCCGTTATCAATATGTTCAAGAAATGTTGCACACCTTAAAAGAGTTGATTTGCCTGAACCTGATGGCCCTATAATGGACACCACTTCCCCTTTTTCTACTTTTAAAGTTATATCCTTTAACACAACCTTGCTTCCAAAACTTTTCTTAATATTTTTCATTTCTAATACACTCATTATAAATCCTCCATCTATTTGTAATAATCAAGGCGTTTTTCAATCCTCTCCATTAATAGGGCAACAATAAAATTAAATATATAATAAAATACTCCTGCCACAAAAAGAGGAACTAAGGATTTCTGGGCTGCGGCAACCTGCTTTGCAAGTGTAAACATTTCTGCATAAGAAAGTGCAAATGCAAGAGATGTATCTTTTACAAGTGTTATAACCTCATTGGTAACAGGAGGAAGTACACGTTTAACCATCTGTGGGAATATTATCCTGAAAAAAGTCTGTCCCCTGTTATATCCCATAATCTGCGCCGCTTCCCTCTGTCCCTGCGGGATGCTTTGTATCCCTGAACGGTATATTTCAGCAAAATATGCAGAATAATTCAATGAAAATCCAATTATTACAGCATAAAAACGGTAAGCATACGGGGTTGATATTTTAAACACATAATATGGTGCAAAAAATACAACTATAAGCTGCAGCATCAATGGTGTTCCCCTTAAAATGGAAATATAAATCTTTGCTATCCACTGTGGGATTTTATACTTTGACATCCTTGCCGCTGCAACAACAAGCCCCAATGGCATTGAAAACAACAGTGTAAGAACAAATATGCCAACTGTAGCAGCAAGCCCTGTTGAAAGCTGTTTTACAATCTGTGCAATACTCATTTTCCCCGCCTTTGGTGCACTGGATTTTACATTATCCTGTGTATCTGTATCTTCCAGGTTGTTATCTGTGTTATCCTGGTTATCAACACCGTTGCTGCCAGGAGAAGGCACTCTGCCCCCGTCTATATATGTAGTATCTTCAAGGCTAAGGCATGCGCTGTCCCCAAGCCCCCATTTTTTAACAATGCTGTCAAATGTGCCATCTTCCAGCATATCAAGCAATGTAAGCTGTACTTTATCACGTAATTCTGTATTTCCAAGCTTAAAACCTATGCCATATTCCTCTGATGAAAGCTTTTCATCAAGCATTATAAATATATCACTTTTTGATGAAAGCTGGTATGCAGCAACACCTATATCCATTGCAATAGCATCAACCATGCCGCTTTCAAGGTTCATAAAAGCAGAATTATAATCTTCTACCTGCTGCAGTTCTTTTAACGACTGTGCAAGTGCTTTGTTTTCATCTGTGGCATCTTCCCCTTCCAGTGCGGCAAGGGCTGATGAATCAGTCTGTACTGCCAGTATCTTGCCAGATAAATCTTTAAGTTCTTTAATTCCTGAATCATTTCTGGTTATCACTACCTGTGAATTGTCAACGTATGGTGTTGACCATGTATACTGTTTCTCACGCCCGTTCATTGTAAAACCGTTCCATATACATGAAATAGCCCCTGATTCAAGTTCTGAATCTTTGGTATTCCATGAAATAGGACGCTTAACCAAAGTCCAGCCATTACGTTTACAGACCTCAGCAGCCAGGTCAAGGTCAAAACCTGTATACTCCCCGTTTTCATCCATATATCCATATGGCGGGAATTCTGCATCAAAACCAACTATAAATTCCTGTTTTGCCTGGCAGGTATTCCCCACAAAAATAAAACCTGCAAATACCGCCATTATAAACAGGTACACAAACTTTTTACTAATTCTGGTATTGTCCATTACTTAAATTCTTCCTCTCTTAGAATTATCATATATAAATTTTATTTTAAAATTTCAATGCAAAATCTTTATCCTGCATAAACTGTATAGTATTATAAAGCACAAGTACATCTGTAGGATTATACTTCCTTAAAAGCATTGTCATCCCTGCATTAAGGTGACGCATATCTGCTACAACGACTTTTTCGTAATCCTCTGCAAGAAATGGAATTATGCAGTTGGCAAAAGAATCTTTTACAATAAAAAGTGTTTTTTTATTTTTAACCCCGCCTGATATTTCAAGAAGTGCCTGGTTTCCACCAAAAAATACACTGTATTTGTCCTTTTTCTCTAAAAACCCTGTCTGGTAAAAAGTATTCTCTGTCTTTTCACCAAGATTATATACAACTGTCATTTCATTTACAGGTTCATAAATATTTATTTCATCTTCACGGGAATACATATTCACTTTTGAATATGAAGTACCAAGAAAGCTTTTTGAAACTGTTTTTAAATCCTTCTTTGCTTCTGCATTCCCAGGCCCTGTGCCACATGCTTTAATATAAGCACCATAACCATACCATGCCCCGTGGGTTGTCCAGTGGTGGTCTGTCCTGTAAAATATATCTTCATCCCTGTGTTCCCTTAAGATACCATAAACATCTACAATAACATTATCTGGAAGTTTCTTTTCAAGTTTATTATAAAATATATTTTCATCATAAGTTTCTGCAAATGCCGGCATATAGTCCTTTAACACAAAAGTTTTAGACGGAACCATCATAACTTTAACATCTGCAGTTTTAGAAGCTTCTTTAACAAACTTTCCAAGTATATTAATATTTTTACCTGCAAGTTTATTGTCAATATCTTCTTCTGTATATTTCTCTAAAAGATATCCCTTCTTACCAAAATATACACCATTGGATTCTGTCTTTCCAAATACCCTTTCTGTAATACTTTGTAACTTTACCCATGAATCCCTTTCTGGAAACTGGTCAGCAAGATATGTTTCATACTTCTTCTGGAACTTCCCATTAAGAACCCTTTTTACATTAAGCTTTGGAAACTGCTGTAATGTCCTGTTCTCAGTAGAAGAATATGTCTTATCCTTCTGTAAAATCCCTGCTGCCATCCCTGTAAGAAGCATAATAAAGAATACTGCCACTGGCAGAAACCTGGACAAACGTTTCATAATTATTTATACCCCTTCTTTCTTAATTATAATTTATTATAATTTGTTATAATTTAAAACCTGAAGTATAAAAACGGGTTATAAGTACCATTTACCAGATATGAAACTGATATAATAAACACTATTGCTACAAATAAAGGCGGCAAAATACATTTGCATATTTTACTTTTACTGCACACCCATATTCCTGCTTTGGCCGGAATATTTGTACTCCCGGCTATCAGCATAATAAGCAGGACAATATTACTAACAACCAGATACATTGTAGCATTATTATTAAGCCCTGCCTCCCCCATTCCTGCCATTGCTTTTATAAATACCCTGTGCCCTTTTATATCTTCCCATGCAAAAAGAAGCCACCCGGCATATATTACCATAAGTGCATATATATGGCCTATAAACTTTGGAAGCCTGCCAAGCAATTTTAAAAACCCAAGTTTTTCTATTAAAAGAAAGAAACAAAAATACATTCCCCATGCTATAAAATTAAAACTTGCCCCATGCCACAAGCCTGTCAGGAACCATACAATAAAAATATTTAAAAATGTACGTGGCATACCCTTCCTGCTGCCTCCCAGTGGTATATAAACATATTCTTTAAACCACGTTCCAAGTGACATATGCCATCTGCGCCAGAACTCTGTAATGCTTTTTGACATATAGGGATAATTAAAATTCTCTGGTATCCTGAACCCAAATATTGCCATAAGCCCAATTGCCATATCTGAATATCCTGAGAAATCAAAATATATCTGGAATGTAAACATTAATAATCCAAACCATGCAGATAAAGCTGTAAGATTTCCGGCAGAATACGCTGTAACTGTATTAAAAATCTCCCCTGCCTGGTTTGCAAGAATTACTTTTTTGCCAAGTCCTGTTACAAACCTTATTGCGCCATAAGATAATTTTTCTGTTGTAACACTTCTCTCCCTTAACGCAACAGAAATATCCTTAAACCTTACAACCGGTCCTGCTATAAGCTGTGGAAATAATGCAACATAAGCCCCGAAATTTATAATATTTTTTTCAGGTTCTGCTTCCCCCCTGTAAATATCTATTGTATATGACATGGTCTGGAATGTATAGAAAGATATGCCTATAGGAAGTGCAAGTTCCTTTATCTGGATATCCATGCCACTAACACTGTTCCATATATCTGTTACAAACCCTGCATATTTAAAAAAGCCAAGGAGTGACAGGTTAATTATTACTGATAAAAATACAAAAAACCTTGCTGCATTTTTTCTGTCCCTTTTTATAAAATATCCTGCCAGCCCGCCATTTATATAATCAACTACCGTTGAAAAAAGCATCAGGACAACATATACAGGTTCTCCCCATGCATAAAATACAAGACTGGCAAAAAACAGCACCAGGTTCTTCCAAGTATTCTTAAAACAACCTGGCGCTATAAAATAAATAATCAGGACGCATGGCAAAAAGCGGAATAAAAACAGCAGACTGCTAAATACCATAAAAATCCCCCCGCTTATTTAAACAGTGCGTTTATAGCATCTACTGCTTTCTGGTTCTCAGCCTTATATGCCTCTATCATCTGTTCATCTGTTCCTGTTTCCTCTATGCTGCTGTCTATAAAGCCAAGCATAATAAAGAATACATAGTCATCCTTTACATATACCCTTGATGCCTGTATTTTGGCCAGGTTCATAGGATACTGCATAGTATCAGCAACAAGTGTCTTCCTGTAATCTGACAGTTTCTTTTTAACCTTTTTCCTGGCATTTTTATTTTTTGCCTTTACAGCAATAAATGTATCAACATGTGCACTCATCATTGGTATTTCAGCAATAGCATCTGTATACCATGAAGACGGAATCCCGTATCTTGTTTTAATTTCTTCGCTTGTTAAAGACATATCTGCAGCATAACTTTCACCAAATGCATTTACTACTGCCTTGCGTATCTTCTTTATTGATGGTTTTTTAACTTTCTTTTTAGCAGCTTCTGCCGCAACTGCCCCATCATTTAATACTGGCACATATGAAGCACTGCCTGCCGCCAGTGAAAATGCCATAATAACAGCTAATAATTTTTTTCTCATATTTATCCTCCTGTTTTATCAATTTACTTTGCCATCTGTTATAAAGATAGTATAACTTACTTATACAAATAATACAACCTGTTTTATTTTTTCAATTTTTACATTTTTTAGGTTGTGTAGTTTTTATAGATGGCTGGCAATTCTAACCTTAATTAAATAACATTTCGTCCAAGCGGTTTACTTTGGCTTGCTGTTTTATAAAAAAATACTTTGCAATTGCTGGAATGTTTGATATTTGACTGTGAGTATTAACAGTACAATTCTTATAATTCAAAAAAATATTGACGTTTTTTCCGTTTGATAAAATGCTATTAAGAAACTTCTTATTAAAAATGGTGTAATTGACATATAAGCGGTTCAGTAACAAGTATATTATTATGTGGGGTATTATGGTATGGGAAAAAATACATTAAAAATCAGCAATGCTATTATGTGGGTAGTTGCATATTTTGGAATTATGCTTCTTTATACATTTTTAAATATAGCAGTATGGAGAAAGACGTTTCCAGATTATGCAGAATGGATAAATATTATAGTTATAATGATATGTGCAGCTGGATTTATTTTTTTACTCAAAAGCAAGTATGAAATACATATATTATCTAATGTTACACCAATTGGCATTCTTTTGGCTGTTTTTTGTTCCATTTTATTTTTCCTGCTTTTAGATAAATGCTTAGACCCTGTATTTGAAAGTGCTTTTCCAAAAAGTGAGCATGGTTACCAGGCAATAATCCAAAGTCTGCTTAAGTCACCTGTTACAAGCTTGTTGCAAGTATGTATTATTGCGCCTGTTATAGAAGAAATTTTAATGAGAGGATTTATATTGGAAGGATTGAAAAATAATTATGGGGTTATAAGAGCATTATTTATTTCTTCTTTATTTTTTGCAATCCTGCATTTCAATATGGTGCAAACCTTATCAGCATATCTTATATCACAATAATTTATCCATATACAAATAGATAATATTATTAGTTTGGTTATCTCTTAAAAATATATTTAATTTTACAAACAGGCTATTATTAAGAAAAAATGGCTAATGAAAAGAAGTTTAAAGGATATTTAATAGAATTAATTGCGTACTTATGATAAAATAATGTTGCCAGGCAATTAAACAAAACAGAATGAAATGAGAAAAATAGAATGAATACGAGAAGATTAAATATAGAAGTATTATTATGGATAGCTTTGGTTCTTATCTTTTCTTACTTATGCTATCTTCCCATGTTTTTAGAAAAAAATGGTATTCCCATTTCCCAAGTGTTACTTAATTCAAAATACTTGTTTATTACTGTACCATTTCTAATATCAATATTCTTTACATCAAAACATAGATATTTAAAAAAATGGTTTAGTGTTTTATTTGTAGAAAAGGTAAAATTCCAGGCAATATTAAGTTGCATAATATTAGGAAGTATTGGTTTGTGCTTTTCAACTATATACTGCCTGGGTGTGGGCGGAAAAGATTTGTTCACAAATAATTATCCAAACATTTTGGCAGTTTTTTTTAATTGTTCTTATTTATTTTTGACAGCCTTGCTTGAAGAAATAGCATGGAGAGGTTTTTTATTGAATAAATTAGCTGCTGCAAAAGGGAAAAAAGTTGCATTGGTATATGTTGGAATTATTTGGGTATTATGGCATATTCCCATGTGGACAATTAGAAATTCTTTAGGATTCAGGGAGATATTAATGTATGCTATATGGACAATTTTAATTTCATTTATTTTAGGAATACTTTTTTACA
>DKYP01000076.1:6552-6806 GCA_002499945.1 Lachnoclostridium sp. UBA7097 | reverse complement strand
TAGAATTTTCAGGGTTGTTTTACTATCCAGTTATCAATGTGCTTGTCTGCTGTTTCCAGCAGCGTGTTTTATATTACCACTTCTGTCTGTCTTTGTCAACAGTTTTTTTATCTTTTTTTGTAATTTTTTGTTACTACATGTTCTTTGCAGCAACGAATAGTATGTTACCATTACTTTACATTTCTGTCAAGCACTTTTTTATATATTTAATTATTTTTTTTGGATATGTGTTATAATAGAAAAGAATAATCTTG
>DKYP01000076.1:5967-6290 GCA_002499945.1 Lachnoclostridium sp. UBA7097 | reverse complement strand
AATAGAAAAGAATAATCTTGTTAAAGTATTTACCTGGCAGGATTTAAAAGGGGGATACATATATGAAAGTGAGAAAAAATATTTATCTGTGTTTAATTATAATTATAACACTGGTTTATATTATACTGCTAACTATCCTTTACTGTTCAGAATCTGCGGATGACACGGCAGCAATCCGCACATTTGGGGATGCTTTCTGGTATTCATTAGTGACCCTTACTACAGTAGGATATGGCGACCTGACACCAGTTACACCATTAGGACATGCAGTAGGGATAGTATTTTTGCTTTTATCTGCTGGTATTATGGTGACATTGCTTGGG
>DKYP01000076.1:0-5612 GCA_002499945.1 Lachnoclostridium sp. UBA7097 | reverse complement strand
AAAACTGGTATTATTTTGCAGATTGTGAAGTGGAATCAAATACACTTGCTGCCAATATTTATAAGGAAGACCCAGAAGCATTAATTATCTATGGGGAGAAAAGAAACAGCCAGAATGAAACACCTGATTTTCCTTGTATATATGTAAGTGCTTCACCAGACAGGATTGTGTCAAAGAAGAAGAATACAGGTACGAAGTGTAAAGTTTTTTTAATGAAAGAAAATGACATTGGTGTCAACAGCCGTGCAATCAATTTACATAAACTGCCAGTAGATGTCTATGCAAGAACTACAAACGGCCAGGATAAACTCTCAGGCAACATTAATTTTTTCCACAGCTATGAATGTTGTGCCAGGCAGTACTGGCGTTCAAAGCCATTATGCCGCCATGAAAATACCATTGTACTTATTGGATTTGGAAATTATGGGCATAGTATACTGGAACGTGCCATATTAACTAATATCATTTCAATAGAACAGCATGTGGCATACCATATTTTTGGCGATGCAGAAGAATTTCTTGCTATACATTGCCACCTGGACGGATTATTTTCAATGGACAAAGAATCACAGACAAGGGATTCCTTAATTTTCCATAATGAAACATGGGCAGAGAACCATACACTTCTGGAACATGCTGGCCGTATTATTATATGTGAGGATGATGAGCAAAAAGGCTGGAGTATCTTCTGGACCTTGAATAAATATTATAAACTTACAGGACGCATAGACCTGCGCAGCAGCCGGAAAGCCCCTGGAATATCTTATTTCGGGTCAAATGAGGACATCTATACATCACAACAGATTATCCGTACAGATTTAAATAAGGCGGCAGTTACAATTAATGAACTTTTCCGCAGGTCTGTTTCTTATCCCACTCTTAGCTGGAACGAACTGGATGACCTGCACCGGCAGTCCAAAATTGCAGCAGCAGACCATCTTCTTATGAAAACAAGGATTCTTCTGGAGGATGAAACAATTACAGAACTTACTGCATCTGTATTAAAGAATGCATATGGCAGATACTGCCAGGCAAAGTATTCAGAAGCTGCAAGGGAAATGTACCGTAAGATTGACCATATGAGGTGGCTCCGGTTTTATATCTTTTATAACTGGAGTTATGGCCCTGTCCGCAATGATGCAGCAAGGCAGCACCCTATGTTATGCCAGTATGAGGAACTGTCACCAGAGCAAAGGAAAGAAAGGGACGCTGCATGGGAACTGATGGGAAATATTTCTGCTGAACTTTGATAAACCTGCCACGCAATAAAGGCTATACCATAAAACAATTCTGTTAATGATATAGCCTTTAACTTAAATATTCTTTATAAACACTAGATTACTGGAACTTCCACCATTTCTTAAAAACGGTTTGCGTCTGCTGCTTCCTGGACGGAAACTGCTACTGCTACTGTCATTCCAACCATTGGGTTGTTGCCAGCACCTATAAGCCCCATCATTTCAACATGGGCTGGTACTGAAGATGAGCCAGCAAACTGTGCATCACTATGCATACGTCCAAGTGTGTCTGTCATACCATATGAAGCAGGGCCTGCTGCCATATTATCAGGGTGGAGTGTACGTCCTGTACCACCGCCTGATGCTACTGAGAAATATTTCTTGCCCTGTTCGTTACATTCTTTCTTATATGTACCTGCTACCGGGTGCTGGAAACGTGTAGGGTTAGTAGAATTACCTGTAATAGATACATCTACGCCTTCTTTATGCATAATTGCAACACCTTCACATACATCATTAGCACCATAGCAGTTTACTTTAGCACGGAGCCCGTCAGAATAAGACTTGCGGAAAACTTCTTTTACTGTATTGGTGTATGGGTCATATTCTGTTTCAACAAATGTAAATCCGTTGATACGTGAAATAATCTGTGCAGCATCTTTTCCAAGGCCGTTAAGTATAACACGGAGAGGTTTTTTACGTACTTTATTAGCTTTCTCTGCAATACCAATAGCACCTTCTGCTGCTGCAAATGATTCATGTCCTGCAAGGAAGCAGAAACAGTCTGTTTCTTCTTCAAGGAGCATCTTTCCTAAATTACCATGTCCAAGCCCTACCTTACGTGTATCAGCAACCGAACCAGGGATACAGAATGACTGTAAGCCTTCACCGATAGCTGCTGCTGCATCTGCTGCACGGCGGCAGTTCTTCTTAATTGCAATAGCTGCACCTACAATATAAGCCCAGCATGCATTTTCAAAACATATTGGCTGTATTCCCTTAACCTGGTCATAAACATTAAGCCCAGCATCTTTTGTAATCTTCTCAGCTTCTTCAATAGAAGCAATACCATAGCTTTTTAATACTTCGTTAATCTTATCAATTCTTCTTTCATATGATTCAAATAATGCCATTATCCGTTGCCTCCTTTATATTATTTTTCGATTTCCTTATCTGTTCTAGGGTCAATGAGTTTAACAGCATCATCAACACGGCCGTACTGGCCACTTGCCTTTTCCCATGCTGTATTAGGGTCATCACCCTTCTTGATGAAGTCTGTCATCTTTCCAAGGCTAACGAACTTATAACCAATAATTAAGTCATCTGCGTCAAGAGCGATTGCTGTAACATAACCTTCAGCCATCTCAAGGTAACGCGGGCCTTTCTTTAATGTACCATACATTGTACCAACCTGTGAACGGAGTCCTTTTCCAAGGTCCTCAAGGCCGGCACCTATAGCAAGCCCGTCCTCTGAGAATGCTGACTGTGAACGTCCATATACAATCTGTAAGAATAATTCCCTCATAGCTGTATTAATAGCGTCACATACAAGGTCTGTGTTTAAAGCTTCCATTACTGTACGTCCTGGAAGGATTTCAGCTGCCATTGCAGCAGAGTGTGTCATACCTGAACATCCGATAGTTTCAACCAGTGCTTCCTGGATAATCCCTTCCTTTACATTAAGGGTAAGCTTGCAGGCACCCTGCTGTGGTGCACACCAGCCTATACCATGTGTAAAACCTGAGATATCCTTTACTTCTTTTGCTTTAACCCATTTTGCTTCCTCCGGGATAGGTGCACAGCCATGTGCAACACCCTGGGCAACTGGGCACATGTTTTCTACTTCCTGTGAATAAATCATGTTCATGCTCCTTTCAATAATGCTTATTATCTGTGGCATAGTGCCACAGTCCTGTTAATATTTTCTCACAAAAATGCGTTTTAGTCTACACTTTTTGACAAAGAAATAACAAAATTTTTTAAATCTGGTTAAAAAAACCTGCCAGCCTGTTAGCAAAAGTTATTTACAACAAAAAACATGGAAACCCTGCGTCATATCTTTGGCTTGTTTTAACCAGCAGAACATGGTAAATTTATTATATAAAGCATTTCCCGGAAAACTTACTAAAAGGGGATTTATATATGAAACCAAAAGACGGATTTATTAAAAAGAATATATGTGGCATCCCCTGCCTTCTCCCCTATGGACAGAATATTGCAGACCACATTCCAGAGTTAAAGCTTAATTCTACAGCTTCAATTGTATGGGATTTAATATGCCAGGGCATGGATAATGAAGAGATTGCAAAAGTGCTCTGTAATGAATATGGTACTGGCAGCGGTTCTATTGAAGCTGTTATGGAAGATATTGCAGAATATGAAAACCTTCTTTTATCATATGGAATCCTGGAAGATGAAAAACCTTGTACATACACCAGTACCACCCACACAAAATATTTCCAAACAGGCAGTTTAAAAATTGCATTTGACGGCCCTGTCACAATTTTTGATAAATATTTTAAGAAGTTTGCCTGTACTGGCGGGGAATGCCAGCAATATATACGTTTCCACAAAGGATGTCCCCGGAAGCATATTAATGGACGTGTCATAATAAGAAATGAAACAATTTCGGTTATTGACACAGGCAATACAAATGGAAATTATTATATATTTACATTTCCCTCAGAATATGGCATATATGAAATGAAGGTTTTAAAAGATGGCTCTGCTGTGGATATTTATTGTACCACTCCGCTGTGTAAAGAACATGAAAACTATATATTCCATGCCCTGCGTTTTGCTTTTCTTATAGCTGCACAACAGCATGGGATGTTTGTAATACATTCGGCGTCAATCCTGTACAAAGGCAGTGCATGGCTTTTCTCTGGCTGTTCTGGCATGGGCAAGTCCACGCATACAAAACTCTGGAACGAGCTGTACAATACACCTGTCCTTAACGGGGATTTAAATATAATAAGCATTAAAGACGGGCTTCCTGTAACATATGGTCTTCCATGGTGTGGCACTTCCGGGGTATTTACGACAGCAAGTTATCCCCTTGGCGGCATTATATTCCTTGGAAAAGCCCCTGTAAATACCATAAAACAGCTTTCTGCGGATGAAAAGGCACTTTCTGTAATGCAAAGGCTGGTTTCACCTTCATGGAGTGAAAAGCTTCTACAGAAAAACCTGGATTTTGCCGAAAATATAGTTAATAAAACTTATATCTGTATGTTCCATTGTACAAAAGAACCAGAAGCAGCATCAGACATGAAAAATACAATAGATAAATTGTTAGGTTAATCATGTTATTAACAATTTTACTTTATGTTAAAAAAATATTTTACTATTTAACAAAAAATTCATTTGACTTTTTTGCAATTACATTATATACTATATATAATTACCATCTACTTTAGCGTTTATAGGGCTACTTATAAGGCTGTTTTGTTTTACTTATTTTTAATTATTATTAACTAAAGTCAAAGGAGAGATAAACCATGAAACAGAAACGTAAACAAATCATGAACATTAACCTTACAAAAAGGGATATGGATGTAATGAACATCTTATGGGACAGTGAAGAGCCCAAGACCGCAGCATTAATCGTTAAGGCCAAACCTGAACTTACAATGAATACAGTACAGGCTGTCCTTAGAAAATTACTTAAGAACAATTTAATTGAAGTTGCTGATATTGTTTATAGCGGCACTGTACTTACACGCAGCTATAAAGCAATGGTTACACAAGAAGAATTTTTATTATTTAAAATGACTTCTGAATACCAGTCATTAAGCAAAAAAGTTTCTAAAGTTTCTATACTTTCAGCACTTTTAGATACAGAAGAAGACCCTGTACAAGTAAAACAGGATATCGAAGAAATAGAAGAATTAATTAAAAACTATGGCAAGAAAACTTCTTAAAACCATATAATTTACTGGTATACAGATGTTAAAAAGAAACCCTTCCAAGGGTTTCTTTTTTGTTATACACCCCCTCCCTATTCGCTGCTTTCTTTTATGGATACTATCTGCAATGTTTTACCAAACGAACCCAGTATTTTTAATATAGTAGATAATTTCGGGTCTGTAGCCCCTCTTTCCATCCTTGAAATTATAGGCTGTTTTACCCCGCTCATAGCTTCCAGCTGTTTCTGTGTAATCCCCTCTTTCTTTCTTGCATTAATAATATCATTAATAAGAAGTATACACAGTTCATTATCCCATGTTTCCTGTGGAATATATAATGTATCTTGTATTTCCTGTTTATCCATCTATTTCTGCTCCTTTCATAAAAATACCCATGCCTTTCCAATACCCGCAGACTTTGGGCCGCAGGCACAAATCTGCTGTGTGAAAAAACTTTCGTATATGG
>DKYP01000161.1:4623-14187 GCA_002499945.1 Lachnoclostridium sp. UBA7097 | reverse complement strand
AATCTTAACGGCCGTCAGTATAATTATCTTTTGCCAATTTCTTTAAATTCCTTATGTATGCCGACAAACTTGTATGCCGGGCGTATTATTTTGCCTTTATTTACAACTTCCTCAAGACGGTGTGCACTCCAGCCCGAAATTCTTGAAATAGCAAATAACGGGGTAAAAAGTTCTTCTGGTATGCCAAGTATTGAATATATAAACCCGCTGTAGAAATCAACATTGGCACATACAGGTTTAAGCACATGGCGTCTTCCCATTATAAGTTCTGTAGCTATACGCTCAACTATTGTACGGAGATGGAACTCCACGGTTGCCTCCTCTCCCTTTGCCTTTGCAAGCCTTCCTGCATAATCTTTAAGTATCTTTGCACGTGGGTCTGATAAAGTATATACAGCATGGCCCATGCCATATATAAGCCCTGAACCGTCAAATGCCTCTTTTCTCAGTATCTTTTTAAGATACTCCCTTATTTCATCTTCATCTTTTATATCACATACATTTTCATGCAAATCTTTAAACATCTGCTGCACCTTCAGGTTAGCACCTCCATGGCGTGGCCCTTTAAGTGAGGCTATAGACGCAGCAACTGCTGAATATGTATCTGTGCCGGATGAAGTTACTACATGGTTTGTAAATGTAGAATTATTACCACCGCCATGTTCCGCATGGAGTACAAGCGCAGCATCAAGAACCCTTGCTTCAAGCTGTGTATATTTTCCATCAGGCCTTAACATATGAAGGATATTTTCTGCAATAGAAAGCCCCTGTACAGGCGGTTTTATTACAAGGTTGTCAAAGTAAGTAAAATGGCGGTAAGCATGGTAATTATAAACAGATATAAGCGGAAGTTTGGCTATTAACTGTAATGACTGCCTGAGCACATTTGGTGCTGATATATCATCCGGGCTGGCATCATATGAATATAATGTGAGTACACTTTTTTGTAAGCCGTTCATAAGGTTTGCACTTGGTGCCTTCATAATTACGTCCCTTACAAATGTACCTGAAAGTTCTTCAAGGCTTCCTAATACCTCGATAAATACTTTAAGCTGTGCTTCTGTTGGAAGTTCACCAAATAAAAGCAGGTATGTAGTTTCCTCAAATGCAAACCTTTTTGACATATCATTCCCGACAAGGCTGTTTACATCATACCCCTGGTAATACAGCCGTCCGTCAGCAGGTTCTTTCACACCTCCCACAACATCATAGCCAGTTACATCAGATATCTCTGTAAGCCCGGTAAGCACACCCTTTCCTGTACTGTCACGCAGACCTCTTTTAACATCATATTCCTGGTAAAGGCTTAAATCAATCTGGCTTGATGACATACATTCTTCCACAAGCTCATCAAACTCTGTTTCAAGCCTCTCACTTAAAGCCATCATAGAATCATTACCCATAAACAGCACCTCCATATATAATATTTGCAACATTATGCATTTTCATTGCACTAGTATATTGCTACATCCCTGGTCCTGTATGTATACATATATTATTGTACTCTTGTATACAATCCAAAAACCAGAACCCCCTTTTATAACAACTATTATACTATACCCCAAACTACATGTCTTAGTCAAGTCCAGGGCAGTGCATTTCTGCGTCTGTTTCACAAATTTTTGTTCTATATTTTTTCCAAAGTGTGCTTATGCTATGGCACAATGTACATATAGCAGCCAAAAATAATTGACACATTTGCAAAAGAATAGTAAAATACCAGCAAACATATGCAAATAATATAGAACAGACATTTTGGGAGGATATATGCATAATATTACACTTATTGGTATGCCTGGTGCTGGCAAAAGTACAGTTGGTGTTGTACTTGCCAAAGCAATAGGTTATAAATTTATTGATACTGATTTAGTTATACAGGAAGACCAGGGAATGGTCTTGCAGGATATTATAGAAAAATATGGCACATCCGGGTTTAACACTATTGAAAACAGTGTTATAAGTTCTATCCATACAGATAAATCAGTTATTGCAACTGGCGGGAGTGCTGTTTATGGCAAAGAAGCAATGCAGAATTTAAAATCCGCTGGCAAGGTTTTATATCTTGAACTTCCTTATAATGATATTAAAAGGAGGCTTGGTAATTTAGAAAAACGTGGTGTTTCAATGGAAAAAGGACAGACACTTGAAGAATTATATAACAAAAGAGTGCCTCTTTATGAAAAATATGCTGATAAAATTATACAATGCCATGGACTGCAAATACGTGAAATAACAGGGTTAATAATAAAAGAGGCATTATAATGCCTCTTTTACTGGTAGTATCTTTCTTTTATCAGCTCTCTGCCCTGTATGTATCAGTATGCAGGAATTTGGACTCTTTCAGCTGCCCGCCCTTATATATATCAAGGTATGCCTCTGCTTTAAGGCTTGAAAGCTGTACTGCACGTGGCTTGTAACTATAATCCCCTAGTGCCCCTTTATATGACACTATCTGGAATGTAAGCGTATTTCCCTGCGTAAAAGCTTTTATAATAATTGGTACATCAAATGTATTCTCTACTACAAGGTCTTTGACGCCCTCTGAAATTGCTGCATCAAGCCCAAGAGGTACGTAATGTACTGGCATACTGTGCGGAAGCCTTGTTACTGGTATTATGCCTGCCATAAGCAAAGCATTATAAGCTGTGGTGGATACCTGGCATATGCCGCCGCCTTCTGTCTGTACTACCTGCCCGTTAAGGTAAGAGCCAGCCGCCTGGAATCCCTGCCCGTCTGAACGGTCATGTATAACCTTGTCAAAAGAAACCCTTTCACCAGGCAGAAGGAATGTCCCGTTAATACGCGAAGCACCAACCTGGATATTATGCCCCCTGCTTGAAGAACTGACGAAACTTGTAGAAAATTCGCTTATAACTGTATTAACTTTCTTAAGGTCATCTTTCTTCCATTCAGGTTTAACAGCCGTTGTCTTATACTTTGCCTTAAAATTTTCTTTGTCTTCTGATTTAAGATACTTTTTAAGTTCCTTTTTAATCTTATCCAGTTCAAGAGCCCTGCCCTCTTCCTGTTCTGTAATTTCACCACTTTTGCTGATTCTTGCATTGACAACAGCTTTTACATGGTTTTCATCTAATTTACTGATAAATTCCTTAAGCTTCTTTTTATTGTATTTACATTCTATATCTACTGAATATTCCGAAGGGCTGCCATCACCATTAATAATATTATACTGTTCCTGCATCCCTTTGTCCTTATCCATATTTACAATAATACTGGCAATCTTTTCCTCTTCACCAAGCTGGAACTCTGAGCCATCAGAAGTTTTATAAAAAATATTCTCCCCAAGCTTTTTCATTGAGTAATTATATTTCTTGCCATCAACAGTTATTTTTACTTTCCTGTCTTTGTAAACCTGGCTTTCTGCTTTAAGCCCCTCTGTAATTTCTTCTACAGTCATGCCTGATAAATCCATATCACCAAACATTTTATTTCCATAAGAAACTTCCCTGTAACTCCCGACTATTCCCTCACGGCGTTTAAGTTCAGCTGCTGCTGCCTTGGCTTCCTTTTGTTTTGTATAATAATTAAAACTATACACCCCGCCCAGGACTGCAATGGCACATGCACCTGTTATGCCTGCTACAGTTAATATTTTATACAATTTTTTCATTATATATCATACCTTTCCCAGGATTAATTATATATGTGCAATAATCCTGTTTTTATTCCAAAACCAAACGTACATTTTGTATAGTAACATATAAATGTTACAAATCTTTAGCATTTATATTAATTCTTTTTAATTACAAGCCTGTATCATAAAAGCATCTAAAAAGTATCAAATAAAAAAATATTCTGGTACTTTACCTGGAGTTAAGTATTGCTTCTAACTAAAACATAAATATGCTCCCTTCTGGTAACATAATAGCATATATTGTGTTTATTGTCTAATATTTAGGAAAGCATTTTAAAAAGGCTGCCTGTAACGTTGGCAGCCTCTGGTATTAATATTTTTAATTAAAAGAATTTTTATTTATAGATGTTATATCTACAATTGATAAATGCCCTTTATCTGAATTTTCAAGGCTTGTTAAAAGTGCTGCTGCTGTATCAAGCGATGTAAGGCATGTTACACCTGTTTCTATTGCTGTACGGCGTATTATAAAACCATCTTTCATCTTATCACCATAGGTTGGCGTGTCTATTACAAGGTCTATCTGGTGCTCTAACAGCAAGTCCATTAATGTAGGTGCTTCTTCATTTATACGGTTTATTGGTATTGCAAGTACCCCGTTTTCATTTAATACCCTTGCTGTGCTTCTTGTTGCAAATATATCATAGCCAAGTTTTTTAAAGCGTCTTGCTATATCTACTGCTTCAAGTTTATCTGCATCTTTTACAGTAAGTATCATTTTCTTGTATTTAGGCAGGTCTATTCCTGCGCCAAGGAATGCTTTGTATAATGCTTCGTTAAACTTGTCTGATATGCCAAGGCATTCACCTGTGGATTTCATTTCAGGCCCGAGGCTTATTTCTGCACCGCGCAGTTTTTCAAATGAAAATACTGGCATCTTTATAGCAAGGTAATCTGATTTTGGTGCAAGCCCTGTACCATAGCCCAGTTCTTTAATTTTTGCGCCAAGTATTACACGTGAGGCAAGGTCTACAACGGGTATTCCTGTAACTTTGCTTATATATGGTACTGTACGGCTTGAACGCGGGTTTACTTCTATTACATATACATCATCATTATAAACAATAAATTGTATATTTATAAGCCCTATTACATTAAGTGAACGTGCAAGCTTGCCTGTATAATCAACAATGACTTTCTGTATTTTCCCTGATAGTGACTGTGCAGGGTATATGGATATGCTGTCGCCGGAATGTACGCCTGCACGCTCTACATGCTCCATTATGCCAGGTATAAGTATATCCTCACCATCACATATTGCGTCAACTTCAACTTCCTTGCCCATAAGGTATTTGTCTACAAGTATAGGATGCTCCTGGTGGTAACGGTTAATTATTGCCATATATTCTTCAATATCATTGTCTGATACTGCTATCTTCATGCCCTGCCCGCCAAGTACATATGAAGGCCTTACAAGTACAGGGTAGCCAAGTTCATTGGCAGCTTTTAATGCTTCTTTAGTTGTAAATACAGTATGCCCTTTTGGTCTTGGTATACAGCATTTCTCAAGGATTTCGTCAAAAAGTTCCCTGTCTTCTGCCGCATCAACATTTTCAGCACTTGTCCCAAGTATTTTTACACCCATTTTCATAAGCGCTTCTGTAAGTTTAATCGCTGTCTGCCCGCCAAACTGTACTACTGCACCATCCGGGTTTTCAAGACGCACAATATTTTCTACATCTTCTGGTGTAAGCGGCTCAAAATAAAGCTTATCAGCTATATCAAAGTCTGTACTTACTGTTTCAGGGTTATTATTAACTATAATTGTTTCATAGCCCTCGTTCTTAAGTGCCCATACACTGTGTACTGAACAGTAGTCAAATTCAATTCCCTGCCCGATACGTATAGGTCCTGAACCAAGCACCATAATTTTCTTCCTGTCTGAAATATCCTCTACTTCATTAAAACCGTCAAAACAGCTGTAGTAATACGGCGTTTCTGATGCAAATTCAGCGGCGCAGGTATCAACCATTTTAAATGCTGCCTTAATGCCCCATTTATAGCGGAGTTCTTTAATTTCTTTTTCTGTTTTCCCTGTCCATGCTGCAATTACATTATCTGGAAATTCAAGGCGTTTTGCTTCATATAAAAGTTCCCTGCCAATTTCTTTTGCGTTTTTAATGCGTTCCTCCATCTCCACAAGTATTGCAATCTTATCAATAAACCATTCATCAATCATTGTTATTTCATGGATTCTGCTGTATGGTATGCCACGCCTTATGGCTTCTGCCACAACAAATATACGGCGGTCATCAATTATATGGAGCATTTCTTCTATTTCTTCTGTAGTATTATTTTTATATGCACTCCCTTCAAGGCTGTCCACATGCTGTTCAAGTGAGCGCAATGCTTTCATAAGTGCACCCTCAAAGTTAGTGCATATGCTCATAACCTCGCCTGTAGCTTTCATCTGTGTAGTAAGTGTCCTTTTCGCCTTTATAAATTTATCAAATGGAAGGCGTGGTATCTTTACTACAACGTAGTCAAGTGCAGGCTCAAAGCTTGCATATGTCTTGCCTGTAACTGCATTTGGTATCTCGTCCAGTGTATATCCAAGTGCAATTTTGGCAGACACTTTGGCGATAGGATATCCCGTTGCCTTGGAAGCAAGCGCAGAAGAACGGCTTACACGTGGGTTTACTTCTATTACAATATATTCAAAAGATGACGGATGGAGTGCAAACTGCACATTACAGCCGCCTGTAATTCCAAGTTCATCTATTATTTTAAGCGCAGATGTACGTAACATCTGGTATTCTTTATCGGAAAGGGTCTGAGAAGGCGCAACTACAATACTGTCACCTGTATGGACACCAACCGGGTCAAGGTTTTCCATATTGCAGACTGTAATGCATGTGCCATTGCTGTCACGCATTACCTCATATTCAATTTCCTTCCAGCCGGCAATGCAGCGCTCAACAAGAACCTGCCCTACACGTGAAAGCCTTAAACCATTTGTCAGTATTTCCACAAGTTCTTCTTCATTATTGGCAATGCCGCCGCCTGAACCGCCAAGTGTATAAGCCGGACGCAGCACAACAGGGTAGCCTGTTTTATTTGCAAATTTAATGCCATCCTCTATATTTTCTACAAGCTCTGATGTTGCGCATGGCTCACCAATCCTTTCCATAAGGTCTTTAAATTCCTGGCGTCCCTCTGCATTACGTATGGTTTCTGCTGTGGTGCCAAGAAGTTTCACGCCATGGCTGTCAAGAAAGCCGGATTCTGCAAGCTCCATCCCAAGGTTAAGCCCTGCCTGCCCGCCCATATTTGGAAGAAGGCTGTCAGGTTTCTCTGTTTCAATAATATGCTGGAGCACGTCTACAGTAAGTGGTTCAATATAAACTTTGTCTGCAATATCTTTATCTGTCATAATAGTTGCAGGATTGGAATTTACAAGTATAACCTCCATCCCCTCTTCTTTAAGGGAACGGCACGCCTGTGTGCCTGCATAATCAAATTCGGCCGCCTGTCCGATTACAATAGGTCCTGAACCAATTACTAATACTCTCTTAATCCCGTCAATCTTTGGCATTATTTATTCCCTCCTGTCATCTTCATAAATTCATCAAACAAAAGTTCTGAATCTTTTGGGCCGGCATTTGCTTCCGGGTGGAACTGTACAGTTTTAACAGGCTTGCCTATATAAGAAAGCCCCTCTGCTGTGCCATCATTTACATTGATAAACCAGGGTTTTGCAATACTCTTGTCTATAGAACCAAGGTCAACAACATATCCGTGGTTCTGTGATGAAATATACACCTTGCCAGTTTCTAAATCCTTTACAGGGTGGTTTGCACCCCTGTGCCCGTATTTCATCTTATAAGTTTTTGCACCATGTGCAAGTGCCATAAGCTGGTGTCCGAGGCATATTGCAAAAACAGGGATACCTGAACCTGCAAGCACTTTTACCTGTTCTATAATTCCAGTACACTCTGCCGGGTCACCAGGGCCGTTTGTAATCATTATCCCGTCAGGCTTTGATGCTATTACTTCATCTGCATTAAAATTACATGGATATACAGTTACATTGCAGCCCCTGTTTAAAAGGCAGCGTATAATATTTTTCTTAGTACCAACATCAATTACTGCAATATTCCTGTCTGCTTCTGTTTTTACAGAACCAATGTCGCCAGGCACATACTCCTGTTTATCCTTGCATGAAACCTTTTCCACAACGCCTGTAACCTTATATTCTTTAAGCTTTGGAAGGATTTCACCAATATTATAATCTTCATTAGTTGTAATCATCCCGTTCATAGTACCTTTTTCACGCAGGATTTTCACAAGCGCACGTGTATCTATAGAACAGATGCCTGGAATATTATTTTTCTCAAGAAAATGCTGTATAGTATCTTCTGAACGGAAATTACTTGGCATACGGGAAATTTCCCTGGCTATAAAACCATCTGGCCATCCTTTAAGTGACTCCATATCCTCATATGCTACACCATAATTGCCTATAAGCGGATATGTCATTACCACCGCCTGCCCTGCATAACTTGGGTCTGTAAGCACCTCTAAATAGCCTGTCATTGACGTGTTAAACACTATTTCGGAAATAACTTCCCCTGCCGCACCAATGCTTTTGCCTTCAAATACGGTTCCATCTTCTAAAATAAGAAACGCCTTCATACTATAATTCCCATTCCTTTCCTTTTAGTTCTATTATCATCTGGGCAGTTTCAGCCATATTGGTTGCACTGTCCATGCTAATTTTCTGTATATAGCGGTGGGCTTCATTCTCTGTCATATGGTTACGCTCCATTAAAAGTTCCTTTGCCGCTGTAATTACCTTTTTATCACTTTCACTCCTGCCCTTTGGTTTGCTTTTCTGCTTTTTGCGCCAGCGGTTATGCTGTATCATCATTGTTTCCAGCGTATCAAGCAAATCTTGCATTTTAAAAGGCATTGCAAGGCACATTATGCCTGCATCACAGTCTGCAAGCTTTGCAGGCGAAGCAAGAAGAAGCATCTGGAAACCTTCTGGCAGGTAATTATTTATCTCAGAATAATGCATATCAGCAAATTTATACCCACATACCACTATCCCTCCATCTAAATGGTTTACTGCACTGGCTATCTGTGCGCCGCTGTCACATGCCAGGTTTACATCATAACCATTGCGCATAATAAGTTTTTTTAACTTCTTTGCATCTTCTAACTTTGGAAATGCAACTATTATTGCAGCCATACAAAACCTCCTGCCTATTATAAATCATATAGTAGAAAGATAGTGTTCTGTTTCCCATAGTGTAACCTGCTTACAATATTCATTCCATTCCAAATCCTTTGCTTTTGCCATCTGCCCCGAAATATGGCGTCCAAGCACCTCCTGTATAAAGCTGTCCTTTTTAAAAAGCCTTACTGCTTCATGCAAAGTCCTTGGAAGCACTTCAGAATTTTTAATTTCCTTTTTACTTAGTTCCTCCATGCATGCAGGGGGCTCAAGCCTGTTCTTAATGCCTTCCATTCCTGCTGCCAGGCAAAGTGCAATAACAAGGTAAGGGTTGGCTGCACCATCCGGGCTTCTAAGTATAACCCTGCCACCATCCGGCCCTATTGACGTAAGCCTTATTAACGGGCTTGCATCTGTCCCTGACCAGCCTGCTGTAACAGGCGCAAGATATCCTGGCACAAGCCTTTTATATGAATTAACTATAGGATTGGTTACAAGTGACATGCCGGCAATATGCTTAAGTATACCTGCCATAAATGAGTAGCCTTCCCTGCTTATGCCAAACCTGTCCTCTTTGTCTGTAAATATATTCCTGCCATCTTTATCAAGTGAAAATATATAATGTGCACCTGAACCTTTTACATTCTCACCCGGCTTTGGCATAAATGTGGCATGGAGCCCGTGCCTTTTGGCAACAGTGCGTACCACAAGCCTTGTTGTCATAATGCTG
>DKYP01000161.1:0-4323 GCA_002499945.1 Lachnoclostridium sp. UBA7097 | reverse complement strand
ACAAGCCTTGTTGTCATAATGCTGTCTGCCATCACAAGCGGGGATGCATAACTAAGGTCAAGCACATGCTGCGCTGCTTCATCTGAATGGTATGATGTTTCAACATCTATATCCATGTCTGATAAATATAACACCATGTCACGTCTTGCATTCTCCCCACAGTCCGCAGGCCCTACATCAAAATAGCCGCCCTTCTCACTTGAATAATTGGCCGGCTCTCCGTTCTCCCCAATATCAAAAAGGAAAAATTCATTTTTAATAGCTGTATTAAAGCTAAATCCCATGCCCTCTGCCTCTTTAACGGCCTTTTTTAATATATATCTGCTGTCACCGGCAAAAGGTGTACCATCAGGTTCTATAACATCACAAAGAAAACGCGCAACCTTGCCGTTTTGCGGACGCCATGGAAAAATAACAAATGTATCCAGGTCTGGTACAAGGAACAGTTCTTCATATCCCATGCCGCCAAACCCGTCAATAGCTTTGCAGTCAAATCTGTAGTGCCCGTCTAAAATCTTGTCAATCTTTTTAATGGTTGTAGCCATGTTTTTAAGCCTGCCTGATATATCAGTAAACTGGAGACGTATAAATTCTATATCTTCCTGTTCTATAATATCAAGTATATCCTGCCTGGTATACTTTGCCATTTTATATCCTCCTGTCTGGTAAATGTTACAGCTTTACGCATTTTTCCTATTATACACTTTTTTACCAGTGGTGTCAAAATGATTTTGCCTTAAACTGCAAAATGTGGTATAATGCGGGTAACAATAATTACCAGGCTTATATTAAGGATGTAGTGTGAAAAATATATAGATTTTTCTAGTATTGCAGATATTGTGGAAACATAAACAATGCACAGTTTCCAGTGCTTCCAGGGAAACAATGGAACTGTGCATGCCATTTAAATCATAATGTAAACGGGTTAAAGCTGTTTATATAACTCTGTGCATATTCTTCTTTCTTTCTTTTACGGAGATTTATAAGATTTTTCCTTACCATCATAGATGACTTTTTACAATTACGCATAAAATAGTCATTTTCCCTGCCTGATGCTTTTTCATAATTCCTGTTCAAAAACTGTAATATACGTCCCCCTGACATGGCTTCTGAAAGTTCAATATTATATGGGATAATTCCAATCCTGTCCCTTGGGATATGGTATTCATAACATATTCTGCGGTAATTAAATAAAAGTTCTGGCTGGTATGCGCCAATAAGATAAACAGACTTTTCCTGTATAGATGAATAATTATCAAAAAATTCCCTTAGTGCCACCTTGTCCTGCACAAGATTTACAACTACAAGGTCCGCTTCGGTTAAAATAGCATTAGAACTTAAGTTTTCATTGCGCTCTGTATCTATAAATACATTATCTGAAAAGGCTTCCAGATTATAAAATAACTTTTTATAAACAAGGCTGAATTCATAATTAAATACTTCTTTATTGATAATATAGCTTTGCGGCAGATAGTACATACTCGTATATAACAATGGCATTGCTGCATGGCGTAGCAGTTCACTCCCATCTTCACCTGAATACAAACCTTTTAATACATATTCAATCCCCTCCCTGTTATAGTACCTGCCGCTTTCCTTAAGCTGCTCCACCTGTTCTCCTGGAAGAACAATGCTGGCTATGCTTTTATAGCTGTAATGGTTTTCCAGTAAAACCGATTTCCCTGCCCCAGCTATAGCTGCCAGTGCTGAAATACACACCATGTTAGTAGTTACACCGCTTCTTCCTCTTACATTACTCCAAAAAGCAATTTTCAAATTCTCCTCCTATCTGCTAACAAATATATGCCAGCAATCCATTTGTATTCCCCTCTTGCAATTTCCCTATATAACCGTAAACATACAATTTATATTCAGGACTAAATATATAATAACTTAAATTTATTGTTTCGTAAAGTAGTTTTTCAGTATTACTATAAGTTTATACATTTTCAACAAATTTTAAAGATAAAATTTATAATATAATTTAAAAATAACATCTATAAAATGGCACATACCAGTTTAGAAATTGCATAACAAAATAAGAGGCATAGCTGGTGTCCTGCCTCTTAGTTGGTATTATGTATATAATTTTATTTCTGTTTTAAAAAATTCCCAAGCCTTTTATCTTCAATACGTATATGGTTTATAAGTACAGCTACATGCCCGTTCAGCTTTGCAAGGTCAGCAAGTGCCGGGTTGTCACCATTAATCTGTAAGGCAATCTCTTTCAGCTGTTTTTTATAACTATCATGGAATGCCTTATGGGCTGCCATGTCCGGGTATTTATTATCTCTCTGCAGCTGTTCTTCATGTGCAAAATGCTTATCCACATAATTTAAAAGAAACTTTATGGCAGGCCCTGTCATATTACGCCCCTGTCCCTTGCTGCAGGCATCAATAATATTATTTACAGCTTTAAAAAGTTCCCTGTGTTCATTGTCAATTATTGCATTTCCTGTTTCTAGTTCTTTAGTTAATTCATATCCCATATTCTACTCACCCTTTCTATAAAAAATAAAATACTGCAGGCGCTGTTTTTACTTATATTTGTCAAACACTTTCCTTAAGAAAAATGAATTAATAAATGATAATAATGCAAAACCTCCCATAATCCATATAAATAATGCACGTAGCATAATCCGTGGGTTATAAAATGTAATTAACAGGCTTGCTAATGTAATAAGCATAATAATAATTGTATATCCTATATTTGCGCCACCTATTATAAATGAATTTTTAATACATGTACCCAGTTTATCCTCAAAACGTGCAATATATGGAAATACATAAATTGTTATAACACAATATATTATTATTGAAGCTATTATTACTACATAAAAAACATTTTTTATAACTCCCTCCATATTTCCAATAAACCGGAAATCAAAAAACAACAAGCTGCCTGCTGCCACAACTAACCCCCAGCATACTGTGCTTTGTATAAAGTTCCTCCTGAAAGCCTTCCAATAAAAGGAAAATATATATGTTTCCTCATCACGTACCATTTTAAGATTAACACTGTACATTGCTGTTATAGCAGCCCCAATTGTTATAACCGGAATACAGCTTATAATAAAACAAAGGTTTATAATTATTATATTTGTTATTTTAGTAAGCGTATTCATTACTGGACTGTCAATATTAAACATTCCTCCCATTTATCATCCTCCATACATATGTATTTTGCTGCTTTTGTGTAATTCTTATTAATTATAGTATTCACTGGTATTTGTGTCAATACCCTTGTATATAATCTGCAAAGCCTCGGAAACTGGGCATGTAAAACACTTTTGACATTATAAAATATCTTATGTAAAATACTTTTGGTAGAATTTTTACCTTCCTTATGGCATGGTTTTTATAGTCTGGCAGGTACAAATTTTACTGGAAGGAGGAAAATTAAGTAATTAAAAATATAGACAAGCGTGTTTATATGTGATATAATATGTCCATAAAGAGGGGGATTTTATGGACACAAAAAATATTACAAATTACAAGCCAAAAGATTTTGCTGAATTATTAGGCATATCTGTTAAAACTTTGCAACGTTGGGACAGGAAAGGAATTTTAAAAGCAAACCGTACTCCTACTGACAGAAGATATTACACTTATGACCAGTATTTACAGTTTAAAGGAATACAAACAGAAAATGATATAAGGGATATTGTTATTTATGCAAGAGTTTCAACTAAAAAGCAAAAAGATGACCTAAAAAACCAGGTTGAATTTTTGAAACAGTTTTGTAATTCAAAAGGTATTATTGTGAACCAATGTATTGAAGATTTTGGAAGCGGATTAAATTACAACCGTAAAAAGTGGAACAGACTGCTTGAAGAAGTTATGGAAAATAAAATAAAAACAATAGTTATTTCAAGCAAAGACAGGTTTATCCGCTTTGGTTATGAATGGTTTGAAAAATTCTGTGAAAAATTCAATGCAGAAATAATTATTGTAAACAATGAAACCCATTCGCCAAACGAAGAATTAGTGCAGGATATCATATCAATCTTACATGTATTCAGCTGTAGATTATATGGATTAAGAAAATATAAAAACCAGATAAAGGAGGACGTAGAAATTGTTAAAGAGCTTCAAAACGGAAATAAAACCAACAATGGAACAAATACAAAAAATAAATAAAACCATTGGTACATGCCGTTTTATTTATAATTTCTATCTTGCCTGTAATAAAGAACTTTTTAACAGCAGCGGAAAGTTTATGAGTGGAAAAAGTTTCAGTGCCTGGCTTAATAATGAATATCTTCCAGGCAATCCGGAATATTCATGGATAAAAGAAGCCAGTTCCAAGTCAGTTAAGAAATC
>DKYP01000066.1 GCA_002499945.1 Lachnoclostridium sp. UBA7097 | reverse complement strand
AATAATTATCAAAAAGCCGTGAATAACGCGCTTGTAAGGACTGCCAGCCTGCATTTGTTTTTCCCGGAATTTTTGATGAACAATGAGCTCCGGGAGGCGATGGAAAATTCAGAAATGGTAGGAAGCGTGAGATATGCCCATGTTCTGAATCCCGACTATATTAAAACACCAGACGGCACGGAGATTACGGGCGATTCGCTCACAGCCGATACGTCGGAAATCCGCTTTTACAACGCCAGTTTGAGCGGCTTTGAGGAACGCGTCATAAAAAGCGGTGAACTCTATGTCCCGCTCGGACATAAAAGCAATTACGGGGAGATTGGCGACCGGTTTACCGTTAAAATCGGTGAAAATGAATATTTGCTTACGCTGAAGGGGTACGTAGAAAGCCCTATGGACGGTGCGTCCACGATAGACAGCATCCGTCAATTGATTAGTATGGAAGATATGGACAGGATGCTTGCCGGCTGCGGGGATATTTCTTCGCCGGATACGACGTATGTCTATACCACAGCGTATATCAGCAAAGCCGGAGACTGTGGATTATCGTCGATGAAATTCATGCGGGAGATTGGCAAAGAGATAAAGGACAAGACGGGCGTGACGACATACAATACGTTTGCAATGGACGAAAGCTACAAGTACACGACGCTGCTGCCCGATACTATGCTGGATATCGTGATGGTGTTCGCGGGATTTCTGTTTGTCGTGGTTTTGATTGTGATAAACCACAGCGCCGGTTCGGAAATTGATGCGGATTATACGACCATCGGCGTCTTAAAATCACAGGGCTTTAGCAGTGCGAAAATCCGCGCCCTGTTTATCCTGCGGTACATACTTTCCATGACCGCCGGCATGGTGGCCGGATTTGCTGTGTCCGTGCCGGTAGAACGCGCCATCGGAAATGCGTGCATGGGCATCACGGGCGTGCTGCCGGAGCATAAGCTGTCGCTTACAAAAAGCGTGATTCTGGCGGTCTTCATGCTTGTGCTCTGTATGGTCATGATTATCTTCCGTACGCGCAGGGTTGCAAAGCTATCTCCCGTCCGCGCGATTTCGGGCGGCAGGCGGGAAATTTATTTTCATAGCAGGCTTCATGCGCCGATTGCGAAATGTGCGCTTTCTTTAAGCCTTGCGTACCGTCAGGTCACGTCTGGCTTAAAGAATTGTGTGGGAGTGGCACTCATCGCTGCAATCCTTACATTTTTTATGGTAACAGTGAATTTATTCGGTAATATTCTTAACTCTGATACGACGATGAACGCTATGGGGCTGGATGTGGCGAATATTTTCATCACGGAGAAAGAGAATGTCCAAAATTCCGCTGCCGATATGGAAAATGCAGTTAACGAAGCGGAAAAAATGATAGACGAAAAACCGTATACCGCCCGAAAAAACTACTGTAATATGCACAACGTTTTCTATGACGGAGAGAAGATTTTGTGCTTATATTACAAATATCCGGAGGATATGCCAAACATTTCTGAGGGCAGGGCGCCGCTTTACGACAACGAGGTGCTGATTACGGATATGATTGCCGAAACCTATGGTCTTGCAATGGGTGATAAAGTCACATTCTCATACGATGACAACGATGAGGAATATCTGATTTGCGGCATTTTCCAGCAGTCTAGCAACACAGGGATGGTGTTCGGAATGAACTTAAGCGGCGGCAACCGGCTGGGCGTGCCACGTGATAATCTGCGGCTCAGTTATCTTTTCAATGACTGCTCACAGCTTGATGAGATAGAGAAAGAGCTGAACGAACGATTCGGCGATATGCTGAACGTGGAGATTTATGACAACGTTGACGAGCTTACGGGAATCAATTACTCCGGGATCACAAATGCGCTTAAGCTATTAATCTACGCCGCCTCACTGGTCTTTTCCTTCGTGGCCGTGCGGATGACCGTGTCGAAGGCGTTTGTGCGGGAGCGCACGGATATCGGTATTTACAAGGCAATCGGTTTTACGTCAGGCAGGCTGCGCCTTAGCTTCGCAGTCAGATTTGCGCTTCTATCGCTTGTTGGTGCAGGCATAGGAGCGGGGCTGAGCGGTTTATTTTCTGAAAAAACGCTCTCAGCCATGCTGCGGCTCGCCGGATTCTCGCGCGTGATTTGCAATTTCGATGTGCCGGCATTGCTTGTTCCCGCGGCATTTATCACGGCGGCGGTGTTTGTCTTTGCATATGCCACATCACGGAGAGTGCGGTGCGTGGAGGTGCGGGAGTTGATTGTGGAGTGAGGGAAAAGGTCATGGTGGGAATATACCGGGTATTTGAGGAATAAGTATGCCCGCTGCAGACCGCAGGATGGAGATTGTCAGTATCCTTGCCCTGAAGGAGGCATCTTAGTTCTTCAAGGATTATGTTCAGTATTACAAGAGGGAGCGCAGCTATCATTCCCGTTCCGCAAATTCCGGCAGAGTCTGGGCAGTTACCGCCAACGGCTCTCTGATTAATTGATTATATTTTAGTGTTTGGCTATATTTTTAAATATACCTCTTGGTTATGGGATGGTATTTGATAGAGGAAGAGTCTTTTTAAAGGCAGCACAAAACGCTGCCCAAGAAAGGCTATGCTTCCTCTAAGAAGAATGCGAAAATCAGCGTTCTTCAAGTGGAAAATACTGAGAAATTTCCTATATTAGTATGATTATAGCATTTTTCCATTATAGTGACAGGAGGTCAGTATGGCTGTTTTTTTCTTTCGGGGTTTGCTGATTGGAATGTTGTTTGGTGTTCCGGCTGGGTAAAACTGTTTCTTTCCTCCTAGTAAGAGAATGCCGAAGATTGGAATGTTAATGGTTCCTATTTAGCAAAAAATTATTTTTATTTTTTGTTTTTCTACTTGACTTTTTATAGTTGGTCTTGTATGCTATATTAAATTACTACATAAAAACGGTTAATTTTTAAAAGGAGGAATTGCTTATGAAGATTAAGAAACTGGCTGTTCTTTCTGCATGTCTTAGTCTTATATTTGCTTCTAATGCTGCTTTTGCACATGGACACCATAACAGCGGGCATCATAGTTATAATTATGAATACAGCAGCGGACACCATGCCGGACATAATGACTGCATAAATAACGGCTATGACTGCAGCAGCCACCCAGACCACTCACATGTAGACGGGGTATGTCCTTATTACTGTACTGACCCGGCCTACAAGTGTTACAAAGCTTCTACTGTAAAAAAGGTACAGTCAAAGCTTAACGATGCAGGCTATAAATGTGGAAGTGCAAACGGGATATACAACGCCAAAACAAAGAAAGCAATCAAGAAATTCCAGAAAAGCAAGAATATGTCTGTAAATGGAAAGATTACTAAAAACCTGTTAAACAAATTAGACCTGTAATTTCAAGACAGGCCAGTATATTTACCAAAAAACTGCAATACATATATATGTACTGCAGTTTTTTGGTTCTAAAAAGCTTTTATTGGTAATAACTTTTTATGCGGTTATCCTGCCAAAACCAAAATGCAGCTTTTACATTCTGGCGTGATGTGTTATAATATTTAACTAAGAGGGTATTCCCTTACAGAATGGAGAATGATATGTACCGTTTTTATGTAGAACAGGATAATATTTATGACAATAATATTGATATTACAGGCACGGATGTGAACCATATTAAGAATGTACTTCGTCTTGGAAAAGGTGACTGGGTTATTGCATGTGATGGCAGTGGCAGGGATTATATTTCAAGGATTACGGATATGGATGGCGGTGTTATAAGGCTTTATGTGGAAAAGGTGCAGGAGTCTGGCACAGAGCTTGGCACAAGGCTTGTATTATTCCAGGGGCTTCCAAAAGGTGATAAAATGGAGTTTATTATACAGAAGGCTGTTGAACTTGGTGTTTCAGGAATTGTCCCTGTTATAATGAAAAGGTGTGTTGTAAAGCTTGATGCCAGTAAGGCAGTTAAAAAGAAGGAACGCTGGCAGAAGATTGCGGAAGCAGCAGCGAAACAGTCAGGAAGGGGCATTGTGCCAGAAGTGCATGTCCCTGTAATGTTAAAAGATGCATTTGACATAGCTGCCAGCTTGGAGTACAATATTATACCATATGAGTTACAGGACGGAATGGAGAAGTCAAGGGAAATTATAAAAGAAGCCTGTAGTAAGAAAAGCGCAGGTGTTTTTATAGGACCGGAGGGCGGATTTGAAAGGAAAGAAATAGAAGAGGCCATAAACAGGGGAATCAGGCCTGTTTCCCTTGGTAAAAGGATACTGCGTACAGAAACAGCAGGAGTGGCAGTTTTATCTATTATGATGTTCCAGATGCAGGAATAGGCCGGATAACTATATATTGAATGGAGATTATTTATTATGGAAGCGTATCTTGATAATGCAGCAACCACCCCTGTTTTACCAGAGGCCTGTGATATTATGCTTAAAGTGATGAAAGAGGATTATGGAAACCCTTCATCAAAACATACAAAAGGCATGGCAGCAGAAAGGTATATTACAGAAGCGGCAGAGGATATTGCGGCACTTATGAAATGCCAGCCTAAAGAAATAGTATTTACATCAGGTGGTACTGAAGCCAATAATATGGCGCTTCTAGGGGCAGCCGCTGCTAATGCAAGGAAAGGAAAGCATATTATTACTACACGCATAGAACATGCATCAGTACATGAACCACTTGCACGCCTGGAGGAACAGGGCTTTGAAGTTACATACCTTCCTGTAAACAGTGACGGCATACTGGATGCAGATGTGCTGGCAGATGCCATAAGGGAGGATACAATACTTGTATCAGTTATGTATGTAAATAATGAAATCGGCTCTGTACAGGATATAGGCAGGCTCTGCAGCGTGGCCAAGGAGAAAGACAGCAGCATTTTATTCCATGTTGATGCAATACAGGCATATGGAAAGTATAAGATAATTCCTAAGAAACTTGGGGCAGACCTGGTTTCTGCCAGCGGGCATAAGATACATGCGCCGAAAGGCAGCGGTTTTTTATATGTAAAGGACAAGACTAAGATATATCCTCTTATATACGGGGGAGGGCAGCAGAGGAAGATGCGTTCAGGTACGGAGAATGTCCCGGCAATAGCAGGCCTTGGTCTTGCATCAAAGATTATATATGGCATGGAAGGCAGTACAGAAAAGTTATATAATTTAAAGGAAAAGCTTACTGGAAGGCTTAAAAAAATTGATGGTGTTACAATAAACGGGGCGGGTAATATTCCATTACGTGAAACGGCACCACATATAATTAGCGCAAACTTTGAAGGGATAAGAAGCGAGGTGCTTCTCCATGCACTTGCTGCAAAAGGTGTATTTGTATCTTCAGGCTCTGCCTGTTCTTCAAACCACCCGGAACTTAGCGGGACATTAAAAGCTATTGGTGTAGAAGATGCACTTCTTGATTCATCACTGAGGTTCAGTTTTTCAGTATTTACTACAGAAGAACAGGTGGATTATGCAGCAGATGTATTAGAAGAAGAACTTCCTGTCTTAAGGAAATTTACCCGCAGATAGGCTATTAAAAGATTGAACGGAGAATGACATGGTACAAGGATTTTTATTAAAATATGCAGAAATAGGCATAAAAGGGAAGAACCGGTATAAGTTTGAGAATGCTTTATGTGAACAGGTAAAGATAAAGCTTTCCAAAATAGATGGTGATTATAATGTAGTGCGTGAACAGGGGCGGATATATGCGGAAGCTTCAGGGGATTTTGACAGTGATGAGGTGATAGAGGTACTACAAAGAGTACCAGGCATATCAGCAATCAGCCCTGTAGAAGTTGTAGAAGATAAATCATGGGACAATGTAAAAAAAGAGGCAGGGAACTTTATAGAAAAGCAGTATAATAATACAAACTTTTCATTTAAGGTAAAATCAAAGAGAAGTGACAAGCATTATATATACACATCACCAGAGATATGCATTGAAATGGGGGCATATCTTTTAAGCCGTTTTGAAGGTTTAAAAGTAGATGTGCATAACCCGGATGTATATATATGGGTAGAGATAAGGGACAAGGCATATATTTATTCAAAAGTATACAAAGGCGCCGGCGGAATGCCGCTTGGAACAGCAGGCAAGGCAATGCTTCTTCTGTCAGGCGGGATAGACAGCCCGGTTGCAGGGTATATGATATCAAAAAGGGGCGTAAACCTTGATGCAGTATATTTCCATGCACCACCTTATACAAGTGAACGTGCCAAAGAAAAAGTGGTAACACTTGCAAAACAGGTATCACGTTATGCAGGGAAGATACGGCTTTTTACAGTTAATTTTACTGATATACAGATGTATATTTATGAAAAGTGCCCGCATGAAGAACTTACTATTATAATGCGCCGGTATATGATGCGTATAGCAGAAGAACTTGCTGTTAATAATAAATGTATAGGGCTTGTTACAGGTGAAAGCATAGGGCAGGTTGCAAGCCAGACAATGCAGAGCCTTGCAGTAACAAATGAAGTATGCCATATGCCGGTATACCGCCCGCTTATAGCATTTGACAAGCAGGATATAGTAAACATTGCAGAAAAAATAGGGACATTTGAAACATCAATACAGCCATACGAGGACTGTTGTACAATATTTGTAGCAAAGCACCCGGTCACAAAGCCGGAAGCAAAGGTTATAAGAAATTCAGAGAAGAAAATAGAAGAAAAAATAGAAGAAATGTTAAAAATTGCAATTGAGACAGCTGAAATTACAGAGATAGATGAATAACCATGCTGGCAGCTGGATAACAAAAAGAGAACACCCTTTGGTGTTCTCAATAAATTCCTGTCAATTTAAAAACCAGAACTTTGTACTGCCATGTCAGTCAATAATGTATGGCTTAAGTGTTTCGAGTATGTTATCAATATCATCATCATCATGGATATTTAAATCAATTGCCTTTGAAAGGTCAAGGCTGAAAATACCCATAATTGATTTTGCATCTATAACATATCTTCCAGATACTAAATCAAAATCTGTGTTAAACTTAGTAACATCATTTACAAATGCTTTTACCTTATCGATTGAGTTTAAAGAAATCTTAACAGTCTTCATGCTAGTTACCTCCCTTTGTTTTTTGTAACTGTTTTTACTTCTATATAGTAACATTACAGCCAGAAAAGTCAATATGCAATCTAGCCAAAATTTGGGGCATTAAACTAGCCAAAAATTAGAAATGGATAAATAAATAGTTACTATTTAACAGATATAAAATTGGAGGTAAACCGTGAATGTAGCATTTTTAACACTTGGGTGTAAGGTTAATTTTTATGAAACTGGCAAAATGGAAAAATTATTTGAGGAATCAGGGCATAATATTGTCCCATTTGAAGATTATGCGGATATATATATTGTAAACACATGTACTGTTACTAATATAGCTGACCGCAAATCAAGGAAAATGCTGCATAAAGCAAAGAGGCTTAACCCATATGCTGTTATTGTGGCGGCAGGCTGTTATGCAGATTCTGCTATTAAAAAGGGTGAAGCAGATAAAAGCATTGATATATTTATACAAAATAAAGACAAGCCGGATATTGTAAGCATTGTATGCACTGAAGCAGCAAAAAGGATAAAGGATAAAGCACCAGTGTATGTAAGCAGTATAAACCACCAGCTTCCGGCAAGCCATACAAGGGCATATATTAAGATACAGGACGGGTGTACCCAGTACTGCACATACTGTATTATACCATATGTAAGGGGAGGGCTTAAGAGCCGTGATGTGGAAAGTGTTGTTAAAGAAGCAGCAGGGCTTGCTGCAAATGGTTATAAGGAAATTGTAATTACAGGGATACATATTTCATCATATGGTGCAGTTACAGATAATGCAGATGAGTTTGTAAAATTACAGGGTAAGCCGCTTCTTGCCCTTCTTAAAGAATTAAATGGAATAGACGGCATTGAAAGGATACGGCTTGGCTCACTTGAACCAAGGATAATAAGCACAGGTTTTATTAAGGAGCTTTCCTCTATACCTAAAATATGCCCGCATTTCCATTTATCATTGCAAAGTGGTTCAGACACAGTTTTAAAACGCATGAACAGGCATTATACTGCCAAGGAATATCTTGATGGCCTTTCTATAACAAGAAAATATTTTGGCAATCCTGCCATAACTACAGATATAATAACCGGGTTTCCAGGGGAAACAGAAAAAGAGTTTGAAGAAACAATGGATTTTGCAAAGAAAGCGGGATTTGCTAAAATACATGTATTTAAGTATTCAAGGCGTTATGGTACAATAGCAGATAAAATGGACGGGCAGGTCAGTGAAAGCATTAAATCAGAAAGAAGCACAAGGCTGTCAGGGCTGGAAAGGGAACTTGGGATATGGTACCAGGACAATGCTTTAAAAGAACATGAAAAAGTGCTTTTTGAAGAAATAACGGAAATTAATAGTAAGAAATATATTGTTGGTTATAATGAAAGGTATATACGTATTGCAGTACCAGCAGAAAGTATTCCTGGTGCAGAAAGCTTGTGTAATACTATTGCAGATGTAAAGATTACAGGAAGGATTAATGGCGAAATATTAACAGGATGTTACAGCCCGGCAACAATTTATTAATATAAAAGGCAGAATAATTAAAAAATAGTTGTTTTTTCAGTGCAGATATATTACTATAGTGGTATAAGGTTTGTACGTGAAAGAATGGAGGTTAGTTCCTTTATGCAAGAGATTAATAATACACAATATTTCAAAGTCCAGAAAGAACAGGAAATTGAGGTGAAAGATGTTATTGCAAGGATTTATGAAGCTTTAAGAGAGAAAGGGTATAATCCTGTAAACCAGATTGTAGGATATGTAATGTCAGGCGACCCGACGTATATTACCAGCCATAATGGCGCAAGAAGCCTTATAAGGCGTGTAGAGCGTGATGAGATAATAGAACTTCTTTTAGATTTCTACATTAAGAATAATTTTGAAAGTTAAAGAGAACAGGCTTGTGGTACCACACGGCAGATTTGTGCCTGCGGCCCAAAGCCTGCGGGTATTGGAAAGGCATGAGGATTTTTATGAGGATTATGGGACTGGATTACGGGGATAAGACAGTAGGGGTAGCAATTAGTGATGATATGCTTCTTACAGCACAGCCTGTTGAAACAATTAAAAGAGAGCGTGCAAATAAATTAAGGCAGACATATGCCCGTATAGAAGAGCTTATAATTAAATATGATGTTGGAAAAATAGTAACAGGCCTGCCATTAAACATGAATAATGAAGAAGGCCTGCGCTGTAAGCTTACACGTGAATTTGCAGAAACACTTGGAAGGCGCACAGGGCTTGAGATTATATTCCAGGATGAAAGGCTTACAACGTTTGCGGCTGATGCAGTCCTTGAAGAAGGCGGGGTACGTAAGGAAAAGCGCAAGGCATACATAGATAAGATTGCAGCATCTATGATTCTGCAGGGATATCTTGACACCAGGACAGGAAAGAGGAATTAGGTTGGAAGAGGAATTATAAATGGAAGAAAAACCGGATTTGATTGAATTTACATCAGAAGATGGGGATACTGTGCTTTTCTCTGTAATTGGACAGGTAAAGATTACAGGCATTGATTATCTTCTTGTTACAGACAGTGATGGGGACGGTGACGGGGAAGATGCTTATATTTTAAAGAAGTTAAAGGATAAAGAAAGCCAGAGTATATATGTGATGGTTGAAGATGATAATGAACTTGCTGCTATTTCAAAGGTTTTTGAGGAAACGCTTGAAGATATAGATATTGAAATGTAACATTAAATTTTAATGGAAATTAAATTTATTATATATGATAGTAGCCGTATTATGACAGTCTTAATTTAACCTTTTGTTACTATAGCAGTTAATATTTTATTAAGCCCTGCCAGTAAAGCCTGTAATAAAGGCGGATAAAGTACAGGGCAGCAGCAAACCAGGCAAAAGAATATGGAGTAAAAGGGGTTTATTAAGCCTGCCTTTATATGGATATTACCAGGAATAATAGGAAAGGCAGGATATTTTAGTGAAGAAGGAAAACGGAACAGAAACAGAATTTTTATTTGGCGGTACTATATATGAGCCAGAGGAAGTTTCCAGAAGGGCGGCACAGCAGAGGAAGAAGGCATCAAGAAACCAGGAGAAGAAGATACCACCATTTAAAAAAACGCTGGCGAAGAAAGGCGCTGGTGAAGAGAAAAAAACAAAGGGCTGCCTTGGGAACGGCTTAAAGATTATACCTCTTGGCGGGCTTGAGCAGATAGGGATGAATATTACAGCTTTTGAGTATGAAGATACTATTATAGTAGTTGACTGCGGGCTGTCATTCCCGGAAGATGATATGCTTGGGATAGACCTTGTTATCCCTGATATAAGCTACCTGAAAGAGAACATTGACAAAGTAAAGGCATTTGTTATAACACATGGGCATGAGGACCATATTGGTGCACTGCCATATGTGCTTAAAGAGATTAATGTGCCTGTTTATGCTACAAAGCTTACTATGGGGCTTATTGAGAACAAACTTAAAGAACATGTGCTTCCAAGGCCTGTTAAGCGTAAGGTGGTTAAATATGGGCAGTCGGTAAACTTTGGCTGTTTCCGTGTGGAATTTATAAGGACAAACCATAGCATATCTGATGCAGCAGCACTTGCAATATTTACACCTGTTGGCATTGTTGTGCATACAGGCGACTTTAAGATTGACTATACACCTGTTAATGGTGAAACCATTGATTTACAGAGGTTTGGCGAACTTGGCAAAAAAGGCGTGCTTGCGCTTATGTGTGACAGCACCAATGTAATGAAGCCAGGTTATACAATGTCAGAAAAGACAGTAGGCAAGACATTTGACAATATATTTGCAGATAATGATAAAAACCGTATAATAGTTGCAACATTTGCTTCTAATGTTGACCGTGTACAGCAGGTAATTAATTCTGCTGAGAAGTTTGGGCGCAAAATAGTAGTTGAAGGCAGAAGTATGGTAAATGTTATAAGTACCGCTACAGAACTTGGATATCTTAATGTGCCTGAAAATATTATAATAGATATGGAGGAGATGAAGAACTATCCTCCAGAGAAGCTTGTGCTTATAACAACAGGAAGCCAGGGCGAGGCTATGGCAGCGCTTTCACGTATGGCAGCAAATATACACAGGAAAGTGTCAATAGAGCCAGGGGATACAGTTATATTTAGTTCAAGGCCTATACCCGGCAATGAGAAGTCAGTTTCAAAGGTTATTAATGAGCTTGCTGAAAAAGGGGCAAAGGTAATAGTACAGGATACACATGTGTCAGGACACGCTTCACAGGAAGAGATTAAGCTTATATATACACTTACAAAACCTAAATATGCAATACCGGTGCATGGTGAATACCAGCATCTTAAACGCCATGCAGAACTGGCACAGGAGCTTGGCATACCAAAGGAGAATACAAAGATACTTTCATCAGGCGATGTACTTGAGCTTACACAGGAACATGCGGCACTTGTAGGGAAAGTACAGGCACAGGGCATTATGGTTGACGGCCTTGGTGTGGGGGATGTCGGCAATATTGTTTTAAGGGACAGGCAGCATTTGTCTGAAAACGGGCTTATTATAATAGTCCTTACCCTTGAAAAATACACTAACCAGCTGCTTGCAGGGCCTGATATTGTATCAAGGGGGTTTGTGTATGTGCGTGAGTCAGAGTATCTTATGGACGAAGCGAAGAATATTGTATATGCTGCACTGGAAAGATGCCTTGACAATAATGTATCAGACTGGACAAAGATTAAAACAGAGGTAAAAGACAGCCTGAGTGATTACCTCTGGAAGAAGATGAAGAGAAACCCTATGATACTTCCTATTATTATGGAAGTTGAATAAGATATGGAAAGATGTTAAAGAAAGGGTGGTTTTATTGCAGCCAGAAGAAATAATGGAGAACCTTATTAAAGCTATAAAGGGGACAAGGGAGTATAACCAGTACCATAATCTTTTAGAGCATGTCAAAGAGCAGCCTGAATTATATAACAGGATAGGTGAATACCACAGAAGAAGCCTTGCAATGCAGATGTCTGAAAGCGAGAATTTTATCCACGAGAATAATAAACTGCAGAAAGAATATTATGATTTGCAGAATAATGCACTGTCAAATGAATTTTTCTCTGCTGAGCACCAGTATTGTGTAATGATACGCAGCCTGCAGGACCAGTTCCTTGAAGGCATAAAGATTGAAACAGGTTTTTTGGAGGTTTAGCTTGAAAAATATCCAGAGAAGCAGGTATATACTTCTTATGCTTAAAAGAAGCTTGTACATTGTAGTAAATATACTGGTTGTTATAGTAGCACTATATGGTACTTTTTATATATGCCACAGGGCTTACAACTTCTGTTATGGCATATCAGGGCCTGTGGTAAAGGAAGAAGCACCGGGGCAGGATATAGTATTTGAAATAAAGGGCATGGATACTATGCCTGGTGTTGCAAAAAGGCTTGAGGAAGAAGGCATTATTACAGACAGGTATGCATTCTATATACGTACAAAGCTTATGGATGCTAATAAAACTATATTAAAAGCTGGTGTATATACACTAAATACAAGTATGGATTATGGAACTATTATAAGCCAGATTACTTTTAAGGAATGAAATAATGGTTATTGATGAAAGGTTGTCAACATATATAGATTCACTGTCCTGGGATATACCAGGATACCTTCAGGCAACAGAAAAAGATGCACTTGCAGCGGGAGTCCCTGTTATAAAGCGTTCCACGCAGACTTTGCTTGCATTCCTGTTAAGAATGACAAAACCAGCTTTGGTCCTTGAAATCGGGACAGCAGTTGGTTTTTCAAGCCTGTTAATAAGTGAATATACTGGAGAAAATGTTATTATAGATACTATAGAAAAAGTGCCAGCAAGGATTAAAGGCGCAAAGGAAAATTTTAATAAATATGGTAAAGAGGACAGGATAAACCTTATTGAAGGTGATGCCAGTGAAGTCCTTAAGTCACTTGTGGCGCAGAAAAAAGAGTATGGCTTTATATTTATGGACGCTGCAAAAGGGCAGTATATTAACTTTGCAGGGCCGGTATACAACCTGCTGGCTCCTGGCGGTATGCTTGTAACAGATAATGTGCTGCAGGATGGTGATATATTACAGTCACGTTATGCAGTAACAAGGCGTGACAGGACAATACATGGCAGGATGCGGGAGTACCTGTACCACCTGTCACATTCAGCAGAATGGGACACTATTATACTTCCCGTAGGGGATGGTGTTGCTGTTTCTGTGAAAAAGGACAAGGGGGATTAATATGTTAGTAAATGGGAAACCTGAGCTTTTAGTGCCGGCAAGCAGCCTTGAAGTGCTTAAAACTGCTGTTATATATGGTGCAGATGCAGTATATATTGGCGGTGAAATGTATGGGCTGCGTGCAAAGGCAAAGAACTTCTCCATGGAAGATATGGAAGAGGGTATAAAGTTTGCACACAAGTATGGCAAAAGGGTATTTGTAACGGCTAATATAACAGCACACAACAGGGATTTAGAAGGGGTCCGGCAGTATTTCGGGGAATTAAAAGAAATAAAACCAGATGCACTTATTATCTCTGACCCGGGGGTATTTGCCATTGCAAAGCAGACCTGCCCGGAAATAGAAATTCATGTAAGCACACAGGCAAATAATGTTAATTATATGACATACCTTTTCTGGCAGCAGCAGGGTGCAAAAAGGGTGGTATCTGCAAGGGAGCTGTCACTAAAGGAGATAAAAGAGATACGGGAAAATATCCCGGACAGCCTTGAAATAGAAACATTTGTGCATGGTGCAATGTGTATATCTTATTCAGGCAGATGCCTTCTTAGTAACTATTTCACCGGGAGGGATGCAAACCTTGGCGCATGTACGCATCCATGCCGCTGGAAGTATTATATAATGGAAGAAAGCCGTCCAGGTGAATACCTGCCTGTAGAAGAAAATGAGAGAGGCACTTATATATTTAATTCAAAAGATTTATGCATGATAGAGCATATCCCGGACCTTATAGAAGCACGTATTGACAGCTTTAAGATAGAAGGCAGGATGAAAACTGCCCTTTATGTAGCAGATGTAGCAAGGACTTACAGGCAGGCAATAGATGATTATTATAAATCACCGGAATTGTATAAATCACGCCTGGATTATTACAGGCAGGAGATTGCCAAATGCACATACAGGCAGTTTACAACAGGGTTTTTCTACGGTCCTGCTACACATGATACACAGATTTATGACAATAACACATATGTGCAGGGATATACCTATCTAGGGACTGCAGGACAGTCATCAGAGGACGGATATGTACCAATGGTACAGAAGAATAAGTTCTGTGTTGGTGATATTGTTGAGATTATGAAACCATCAGGGGAAGATATTACAGCCTGTGTAAAGGATATGAGGGATAAAAGCGGTGCACATATTGACAGCTGCCCACACCCAGGACAGGAGATAGAAGTGCTTTTTGATGGCAATGCAGAAGAGATGGATATAATCCGTATACAAGCAAAACAGGATTAATATAAATTATGTAAGTAAATCCAAAAAAACAGGGACTGCCTGGCAGTCCCTGTTTCGTTATAACCCTGTCTGAAAATCAAAAAACTTTTAAAATAAATCTCTTTATATATAAAAATTAAGATGAATCCACGCATTGATTATAACACGCAAAGCAAAAAGAAGGAATTAACCAACTTTTACTACGTTAGAAGCCTGTGGTCCTTTCTCCCCGTTTACAACATCGAACTCAACAGCTTCACCTTCGTCAAGGACTTTGAAACCATCCATCTGGAGTGCTGAAAAATGTACAAATACATCTTTGCCTGTTTCATCTGAAATAAATCCAAATCCCTTTTTTGCGTTAAACCACTTAACTGTACCTCTCATTATAATGCCTCCTAAAACTGAAAAAATATTAAAACGCTTTGTTCCTGGACAAAGCCTGTAACATATTTAATCTATCATATATTTGGTGAAGTGTCAATGGAAAAATGGTACTGGTTTTCCCATTTTTTGTTGCAAACGGATATATATTAATGGGCTGGCAATTCCAAAGTGTCCCTTGACAAACCAGAACAGCCCGCTTGCGCTTGGACGCCATTAAAATACCGCAACGGCGCATAAAATCTGAAAAAACCAGATTTAAACGTCGGCGGTCCCTTTACAAACCACAGCTTGTTCATTGGAAGCACATTTGGAATTTGCCAGCCAGTTTACTCTTTGGTAGTTAAATAAAGCTTTTTCATTTATACTATGTTGCAGATTTCCAGTATTGTTAAGCATATGCATAAAATTTCTCCTAAAGAAGGTAGTTTTGACCCAGAAATATTTAATATTTATGATGCTATTTTATTTACCAGCAGGATATTTTAGCAAAATAAGCAAAGCAAAATAGAAGATTGATTTTATTATGATAATGGGATATAATGGAAAGTGACAGCAAGGTTCGTATATGGAATGTTAATTGAGGTATAAATATTAAAAATGAAATGTTTCTTTGGAAAAATTATTAGATTTTGTACAGAATAATAAATAAAGTTTTAAATGGCAGTGCTTACATTTATAATAAGAAGTATATTAAAAATGTAATAAAAAAAATAAAACTTATGTACTAGGCAGTAAAATGGTTAAGTCAGACTAATGGAAATTAGATTATAATTGAATATAGTATATTAACAGAGAAGTATCCTGCAGGATTGTCTGATAATAGAAGAAACCGCTTGATGAAATAGAAAGCGTATTCCAATACAGGGCATATTTTAGATGGTAATGGGTGGTATGATAGTAAATATATAGAGTTGCTGTCTACATATTATAAGAGGTTGGTTGATATAAGGAATATGTAAAAAAAGTAGTAACTAGTGCTGAAAAAGTGAGTTTGAATAAGGAGATTAAAAAGGTAATACAAAATTAAATTATATCAATATTATGTAAAAATGTTTAAGTAAAATTTTATGAGTTAGGGGGATGGCTTTATGAATAATAATAACAGACAGGTATTTTGGAAAACACTTTGTTCCTTAGATGGAAAAGATATCAAAAAAGATTGTGAAGTGTTGGGAAAAACAATAAAAATACCTAAATATCTATATAGATATAGACCAATGGATATGAAATCAATAGAGGCATTAAGATTCAATAAAATGTACTTTTCGACAGCTAATTACTATGATGACCCTTTTGATACGTTTATTAATGTAGATATAAGGGGAATGAAAGATTTCTTTGGCATAATAAAAACTGATGTAGATATACCCCTAAAAGCAGAACAATTAATAAAAAATTTTTTGGACATGATGTCAGTTTCACTTACTGACGCTGAAATTGCAGGGGTGCTTTCTAGTTTGAAAAATATAATGACAGATAAAACTTTTGTGAATTTTTGTATTGGTTATTTTAGGGATATTAGAAATGAAATAAAGAAGGATACTTGGTCGGTATGTTTTTCTGAGAATGGATTTAATGAAACATTATGGCTTAAATACGCAGAGCAATACAAAGGATTTGCTTTAAGATATGATATGGAAAATACAGATAATCTTTTGTGTAATAAACAAGAAAAATGTTTAAAGTGTGGAATTGCACAATATGGAACACTATTATATCCAATTTATTATTCAAATGAAAAATATAATGCAACAAGATTTGCACAATATATGGCAATATGTACAATGCTTCAAAAGTCAGGAAATATTAAATACAAGCAACAAATTGATTCTGTGTTTGGCAGTCTTGTGTGGGAGCGTGAACGTATTATGTTAATAAAGAAAGAGTGTCACAAATATGATGAAGAGTGGAGGATGGTAGTTCCTTGTTACATGACAAGTCCTGTTATGCGAGAGTGGATACCAGATGCTGTAATTTTAGGATTACGAATGGAAGATAACGAAAAAAATCTAATAACAGATATTGCAAAGCGGGCTGGAATTAAAAATATATATCAAAGCTTTATAAATGATGATGGAGAACTGGATGCATATTTGTTGAACTGATGGGGGTATTAAATATGGAGTACGAAAGAGTACAACAGAAAATTAATGATGTGGTGGGTGATAATGTAAAAAAGCTGCAACGGCTATTTCCATCAGTGGTAAAAGATGGTGAAGTTGATTTTGGAGCATTGAAAGAAGAATTAGGACAATTTACAGAGGCTGGGAGCGAAAGATATGAGCTTACATGGGCTGGCAAGAAAAATGCAAAAAAAATTGCACAAGAGGATATTGTTGGAAAGACCTTGAAATTTATTCCAGAGGACAGTAAAAATGCAGATACTACAGAAAACCTTTATATTGAAGGGGATAATTTAGAAGTGTTAAAGCTGCTTCGGCAAAATTATTATGGGGCAATTAAAATGATATATATTGACCCGCCATATAATACAGGTGATGATTATGTATATAATGATTCATTTTCCATTACTAAAACTGAAAGCGATATAGAAGAAGAAAACATTAATGAATCGGGAGAAAGATATGTACTTAATGTGAAATCTAATAACAGGTATCATGCGCAGTGGCTGAGTAATATGTATGCCAGATTAAAAATTGCTTTTGATTTATTAACAGATGATGGAATTATTTTTATCAGTATTGATTATAATGAAAATTTCAATTTGAGACAAATCATGGAGGAGATTTTTGGATTGAACAGATTTGTGGGGGAAATTTATTGGGAATCAAAAACAAAATCTCAAAATACAACTACTTCTTTCAATAAGCTTCAGCCAAAAGCAGAAATGATACTTGTATATTCTAAAATGGAGAAGAAAAGATTCAATTTGATAAAAATAGGAAAAAAACAATATCCATTATCAGATTCAAAAGGGAGTTATAGGGAATATATGCTGGAAGTAATGAATGCAAATGGCATCCGGGGCAGGGAAACAATGGTTTTTGATATTTCGGATGGTTTTTCCACAGTTTCACCTCCAGAAGGAAAACAGTGGAAAATTGGACAAGCGCAGGTTTTGGCATATAAGGAATCAGGAGACCTTTTTATAAGGAATAACAAAGTAATAATTAAAATGCGTCCTGAATATGAGCGCTCTGAAACAACAGAACCATTTTGGGGATTATTTGGAAAGGAATTGGGCACAACAGAGAGTGCAAAAAAAGAGCTGGCGGATTTAATTGGTGAGCATGGATTTGAAACTGTTAAGCCTGTAGAAATACTCCGTCGTTTAATTTATCATGGAACTGGAAAAAATGATATAATATTAGATTTTTTTTCTGGTAGTGCAACAACAGCACATGCAGTTATGAAACTTAATGCAGAAGATGAAGGACACCGCAAATATATTTTGGTACAAATTCCTGAAAAAATAAAAGAGGGCAGCCAGATGTATAATGCGGGCTATAGGACAATTTGCGATATTGGGAAGAAAAGGTTATTAAAATCGGGGGATAGTGTCCAGCTGGAATATCCAAATGCAGATGTTGATATTGGATTTAAAGTATTTCGTGTTGCTGATACCAATATCAAATGGAATTCTCTTATAGATATGGGACAGTTGGACTTATCACAAATTGAAACTGCACCAGACCTTGTGGATTTTATGCCAGGGGCGGATGATATAGATATTGTATACGAATTGATGCTTAGACAGCGTGATGTGGCATTATCAGAAACTTTGGAGCTGTTATATGACATTGGAAGACGTACATATCTTTATGCAAGCAGCTATTTAGTGTGTCTTGAAACAAATATTACAATAGAACTTATAAATAAACTGTCAGAGATTGACCCGTTGCCAGTTAAATTCATTTTCAGGGATTCTGCATTTAAAGATGATATTTCATTAAAGGATGAAACATTTAGAAGGTTAAAAGCTTTAATTGAAAAAAATGCTGGGGCTAATAAACCAGTATATACTGTAGAGTTTATTTAGTTTTTAAGTAAAGAGGAATGTTAATGTGGAATTTGCTAATACACCATTTGCCTGTAACTGTATACAGATAGATGGGATAAATAGAAAATAATAATCAGATATAAGGATTATCATTAGAAAGGACAAATAGATGGCAAAAACTGTTAAAGATACAATCAGGGCAAAGGGTATAAATATAGGTATTTATACAGAAGATTTTCAAAATGAATTTATTTCACTTACAGATATTGCAAAATATAAAAGTGATGACTCCTCTGCTGTTATCCAGAACTGGATGAGGGGAAAAGATGTTATTGAATTTTTAGGATTATGGGAAGTGTTACATAATTCTGGTTTTAATCCCATCGAATTTGAGGGGTTTAAAAATCAGGCTGGCGCAAATGCTTTTACCATGTCACCTAAGAAATGGATTGATAATACAAATGCCATTGGCATTGTATCAAAGGCGGGCAGATATGGTGGGACTTATGCACATTCAGATATTGCTTTTGAGTTTGCATCATGGATTTCACCAGAGTTTAAGCTGTATATTATAAAGGATTATGAACGGTTAAAATCAGATGAAAACAGTAAGTTATCACTAAACTGGAATCTTAATCGTGAGATATCCAAGCTTAATTATAAAATTCATACAGATGCTATAAAAGAAAATCTGTTGCCACATGAACTTACAGCAAAGCAGGTGTCATTTACATATGCAGATGAAGCAGATATGCTCAATGTTGTTTTGTTTGGAAAAACAGCTAAAGAGTGGAGAAATGAAAATCCTGGTAAAAATGGAAATATCAGGGATTGTGCATCAATTAATGAACTTCTGGTACTTGCAAATCTTGAAAGCTATAATGCGGTACTGGTCAGACAAGGAAAATCCCAGAAGGAAAGAATGACTTTATTAAGAGAACTTGTAGTACAACAGCTACAAACGCTAGCAGAGGTTAGTACAGGCAATCTTCCAGGAATAGAAGGTAAAGTTTGAAACTTAAAAAATAAAAAATGAGGTGAGGAAGATGGCTAACCGTATTACATTTCAGTTTGATGACAGCCTTGATTACCAGTTGCAGGCAGTCAGGTCTGTAGTAGGCTTATTTAAAGGGTTGTCAAGACGGACAGATGGCATATACCGTCCAGAACGTATCCGTAAAATTGGCGAAGGCGACCCAATAAGAAATAATGATATTGTGGCAGGTTCAAGATTATTGGATAATTTAAGAAGTGTACAATTACAAAATGGTTTGTTTGCTGATTCTGCATTAGCGGAAGGTAATAATTTTACAATAGAAATGGAAACGGGTACAGGTAAGACTTATGTGTATCTCCGTACTATATTGGAGTTGTATAAAGAGTATGGCTTTAAGAAGTTTATGATAGTGGTTCCGTCTATTGCTATCCGCAAGGGTGTTGAAAAGTCAATGGAGCAGCTGCGTGGTCATTTTAAAAGGTTGTATGATATAGATTTATCAAAACACAGTTTTATTTATGATAGCAATAATCCCAGGCAGGTCAGTTCTAAACTGGTAGAAAGTAATGATTTAAGCATCTGTGTAATGAATATCCAGGCGTTCAATAAAAATACGAATAAAATCAGGACAGAAGATGAGTATGGTCAGATTCTCTGGGAGGATATCAAGTATATTAAACCAGTTATAATTATTGATGAACCACAGAAAATTGAAGGTACAAAAAGAAATAAATCCAAGTCTTTAAAAGCGGTAGAAGAGCTACAGCCACTATTTACTTTGAGGTATTCTGCTACACACAAACAGTTATATAACCAGATTTACAAACTTGATTCTTATGGGGCTTATCAGAAGGATTTAGTAAAGAAAATCGAGGTAAAAACTGTACATGGAGTTATTCCAAAAGATTATCCATATATCCGTTATTTATCCTTTACTTCTGATTTGAAAGCAAAAATTGAGGTGTTTTCACAGGAGCAGGGCGGTACAATCCGTTTTAAAACATTTAATGTCAGAGGGGGTACATCTATTGAAGAATTATCGGGCAATCTTCCACAATACAAAAATATGCGTATTGCAGAAGAACCCCATAAGTTAAAACCATTGCAGATTGCAACAAAAGAGAAAGTGATAGAGCTGGAACAGGGACATAGCACATATGAAATTGAAAAGAATGAGGCTGTACGTATCCAGATAAGGCTTGCTATCCAGAACCATTTTACAAAACAAATGGATATTTTAAGGTCTGGCAGGAAAATTAAGGCACTTACATTATTTTTTATTGATTCTGTGGATAAAGTCAGGGATAATACAGTTCCTGACAGAAGGGGAGAGTATTTAAGGATTTTCGATGAAGAATATAAAAAATATGTATCACATAATGCAGTTGAAATTGAAGAGTTTAAAGAATATTTTCCTGATTATATGCATGTGCAATCAGTCAGGGAGGGATATTTTGCTTTAGATGCAAAGAAAAATGTAGTAGAAATTGATGGCTGGGATTCATCAGTTGATGAAAGCAATTTAAAAATCAGGGCAAAGTCCCAGGAAGATATTGACCGTGGAATTAGCCTGATTCTTGAGAAGAAAGACGAACTGATATCATTTGATGAACCACTTGCATTTATTTTTTCACATTCAGCACTTCGTGAGGGCTGGGATAACCCAAATGTATTTACATTGTGTACTTTAAAGTCTGGCGGTTCTGAAATAGCCAAAAAACAGGAGATTGGAAGAGGTTTAAGACTTCCAGTGGATATTAATGGCAACCGTTGTCAAGACCACAAGATTAATGAACTTACTATTATTGCAAATGATTATTATGACCATTTTGCAGCAGCATTACAAAAGGATTTTAATGATAATATGAATTTTGATAAAAATGAAGTTACCGCTGAAATTCTTATTTCTACACTGGAAACTGCCGGGGTTCCACAAGAAAAAATTACACCAGAATTGGTAGATATATTGAGACAAGAACTGGTTTCTGCTGGTGTTATGGATATGGAACACATTTTAAAAGGTAAGCCATCCCATCTTACGACTCTTTTTGACAATATGGTTTTCTCGGATAGCACGCTCTATGAGCATATGGAGAAAATTAAACAACAGTTTAAGGAATTGATGGTTCAAAAAGGAACTAAGAAAATTGAAATCCGTAATGGTGATAATGAACCTTATAAGAATAAAATAAGGGCATTTGTTAATCAAGGTGAGTTTGAACAGATTTATTTCGCTTTGAGGGAAAATCTTACGAAACGTACTATGTATAAATGTAAAATTGATAAAGATAAGTTTATTGAAGATTGTGCTTCAGAAATAAATAAATATCTTATGTATATGAAGTCAAAGAATGAGTATAAGGTAGAAACTGGTAAAGCTAAATTTGATGAATCTTCAAGATTTATTATGGAAAATGTACCTTATGGAACTAAAGGGCTGGAAGTTGAAATTAATTCCAATCCAAAGAGTGATTTTGAAATTGTCAACTATATTATGTATCATACAATGCTTCCAAGACTTGCCATATTTAAGATAATCAGTAATGTAAAAAAAAGAGAACTGCTGGACAATCAGGATATTCTGGATGCAGTTACGCAGAAGATATTAAAAATGTTTAAGAATATAAAAGCAAAAAATATTACTTCTTATGAAGTGATAAACGGATACAGGCTAAAAAGCAGCGATATTTTTGAACTTGATACAATCAGTGAAGAAGATTTTAATGATGAATGGAGAGTGTTCCGGGCAAATGCCAGCCATAGTCCTGCAATGAATGAATATTACAAGATGGACAGCAAAGGTGAAAAAGAATTTGCACAAAAACTGGAGAATAACCAGAATGTATTGTTATTTACAAAATTTAAAAAAGGTGGATTGGTTATTGATACTCCTTATGGTAATTATTCCCCTGACTGGGCTGTTGTATGCAGGAAAGAGGGTTTAGACAGTCCGGAACTTGGTATTTATTTTATTGTTGAAACAAAAGCAGATAAACAGTATATAAACTTACAAGAAGTGGAACAAAATAAAATACATTGTGGGGAATTGCATTTCCGTGCAGTATCCAGACAGATAAGATTTGGCTGGGTAAACAGTTATGAAGATTTCAGACGCAAATTTGGTGTTGCAGAGGGTGAATAATATAGAATTTAAGTGTGTGTGGGATATATGAAGAAAATTTTAATTATTGAAGATGATAAAAAACTTAGTAATGGGATACACCTTGCATTACGTAATGATTATTATTGTTCGCAGGCATATTCTTTAATGTCAGCAAGGGAGTTTGATGTGAAACAGTTTGATTTAATACTGCTTGATATTAATTTCCCAGATGGAAGCGGTATGGATTATCTTATGGAAATCCGCAGGAAAAGCAATGTTCCTGTTATCCTGCTTACTGCCAATAATATGGAGATAGATATTGTGTCAGGGCTTGAACAAGGGGCAGATGATTATATTACTAAGCCATTCAGCCTTATGGTGCTGCGGGCAAGGGTGAATGTACAGCTTCGGGGCAGCAGGCAGGATACAGGCATTTTTAAAGACGGGGATTATTATTTTGATTTTTATAAAATGGAGTTTTTATATAAAGGAAGTCCTGTATACTTAAGCAGGACAGAGCAAAGGATTTTACATTGCCTTATAGAGAACAGGGGAAAGAGTGTAAGCAGAAACCAGCTTGTTGATGAAACATGGCAGGGGGAGGCAGAATTTGTTGAGGGACATGCACTTACTGTTGCAGTAAACAGGCTACGGAAGAAGCTTGGCATTAGCAAAAACCATCCAGAATATATAAAAACTGTATATGGGGTGGGTTATATATGGTAAGTTTATTTCTGGTTTTTATTTGCATTTGGGTTACAGCATATTTTTTTAAAAGGGAAAGAAGGATTATTGGAAGGCTCCAGGATATGTTAGACAGTGCGGCAATGGGGACGTTTGAGGACAAGTATTTTGACGAAAGCCGGGTGTCATTGCTTGAAAACAGCATGTGGCGTTATATCTGTGATAACAGGCTGTCTTATATGCAGCTTTTAGAGCAGAAGGAAAGTTTGCAGAAAGTTGTATCAGATATTTCACACCAGGCGGTAATACCAGTTTCTAATGTTATACTGTATTCGCAGCTTCTGGAGGAGGAACTTCTGTTAATAGAAGGCAGCGGGAATACAGAGGCACATGAAAGTGTGCATGTTATTCTGGAACAGGCAGGGAAAATGGATTTCTTTTTGCAGATGCTTGTGAGATTATCACGTTTAGAGAGAGGAATTATTACAGTAAAGCCTGAAAGACAGTGCATTGAAAATGTCTTAAAGCCATTAAGGCAGCAGTATGGCTTAAAGGCAGAACAGAAGAATATAGGACTTGAAATAGAAGATTCACAGGAAATGGCTGTATTTGACAGGAAATGGACGATAGAAGCTGCTGCCAATATTTTAGATAATGCAATTAAATATACACCAGAGGGAGGGAAAGTTTCTGTACAGGTCATTCCATACAGTATGTTTTTAAGGCTTGATGTGTGTGATAACGGGATTGGAATTAAGGAAGATGAACAGGGAAAGATTTTTACAAGGTTTTACCGTTCTGATACAGTACGGAATGAACAGGGTACAGGTGCCGGGCTTTATATTGCAAGGGAGGTTATGGAAGCACAAGACGGGTATATTAAGGTAAAGTCAGAGGAAGGGCGGGGAAGTACGTTTTCTTTATTTTTTTTAAAACACGAATTGTCACAAAAGTGATATATTCTGGAAACCGGGCTGTGATATTTATGTGATATAGTCTGTATAACAGATAGAGGTTATTGTTTATCTGTTATACAGGCTGTTTTAATTTTAAGGAGGCGTAGAAATGGTTGTATTAGAAACGAAGAATTTAAGGAAAGTTTATGGAAAGGGTGAAACACAGGTTAATGCGCTTGATGGTGTGGATTTGTCAGTACAAAGAGGGGAATTTGTTGCCATTGTAGGGACATCAGGAAGTGGCAAGTCAACATTTTTAAATATGGCAGGAGGACTTGATGTGCCATCATATGGTGAAGTGGCTGTTGACGGGAAGAACCTTGGCACATTGTCCGAAAAGGAACTGGCGGTATTCCGCAGGCGCAAGATTGGTTTTATTTTCCAGCAATATAACCTTATTCCAATGTTAAATGTGTATGAAAATATTATTCTTCCTTTAAAGTTAGATGGAAGGAAAGCGGATAAGGAATATGTAGAGGAAATTACAAAAGCCCTGGATTTAGGCAGAAAGTTAAAAAGCTTTCCAAACCAGCTTTCAGGAGGGCAGCAGCAGAGGGTTGCCATTGCAAGGGCACTTGTTACAAAACCCGCCATTATACTTGCAGATGAGCCGACAGGAAACCTTGATTCTGCAACAAGCCAGGATGTGCTTGGGCTTTTAAAAGTTACAAGTACAAAATTCCACCAGACAATTATTATGATTACACATAATGAAGAAATTGCGCAGCTTGCAGGACGTATTATAAGAATTGAAGATGGAAAGATTGTATAGGGAGGCGGGGTTATGGTACTACACAGAAGGTTTTTAACATTTTACAAAAAGAATACATTAGCATTGTTTTTTAGCTTTGCACTGTCTTTTATGCTGGTTTCGGCAATGCTTACATTAATACATACAAGCCACAGGACAGAAAATATAGAATACCAGACAATGTTTACACCGTCAGACATTTTAATAGAGGAAATGTCATGGAAGCAGGCAGCACAGTTAAAGGATAATCCGGCCATAAGCTATATTGCACTGAAGGAAGAGGACTATTCCAATGTATGTAACAGGAATGGCAAAAGTTTTTATTTAGGAAAAGGTGATAAGGCTTATATTACTTTAATGGCAAGGGTTACAGAAGGCAGGCTGCCAGAAACACAGGATGAAATCGTGGCAGAAAAGTGGGTATTGCTTAACCTCGGGGTACAGCCAGAAGTAAACCAGCAATTCCAGTTTGAAGATGGCAATGGAAAGAAAAAGAATGTAAAAATAACAGGGATATTATCTGATATGAGGGGGAATGTGCAATATGGTACATTACATCTGTATACAGCAGCAAAACATGGGAAAGGCACGTCTTATACTGCATATATTACTTTAAAAAATGGCATGGACTGTGACAATGTAATAAAAGAGATATGCAAAGAAACAGGGGTTAAGAAAAAGAATACAAGCAAATGCCCGGTCCGGGAAGATTTTAATGAACTTTACCGTATTGATGTGCAGATAATGGCAGTAATTTTACTGGTATGCCTTGTAGTATTTTATGGAATATACAGGATTGTACTTGTAACAAGGGAGAAACAATATGGAATACTGGGTGCACTTGGCATGGGACGCCGCCAGTTACAGGGCATGGTATTAATGGAATTGTATGAGGTATATTTGCCAGGGGCACTTGCAGGGATTGTGGCAGGGCTTTTTATAGCATGGGTTATTGCAAATATTTCAGGAGATACAGGCACAGTGGTTTATTTATATGGTAAAAGTGTAACCTACAGGCTTATAATACCAGTATGGCAGATTGCCATATGTGTGCTTGTAATGGCTGTATTTACAGGGCTTGCAGGTTATTTTACAAGCAGGGGCATAATTAAAAAGCCTGTAGTGGAAATAATATCAGGCACCGCATGGAATAAAAGAAACAGGCTGCATTTTCCTGGAATTAACAGCAGGGCGGGAAAGACCAGGGCGCTGTTTGCATTAAGCTGTAACTATATTTTAAGAAATATAAAGTTAAGCGCATTTGCAGTTATTACAATCTGTACTGGTGTAACATTATTTACAGGGCTTGCATATAAAGCAGAAACTTTGCAGGCATACCGTGAAGATACAAAAGAAATGTGGTATTTAAACGGGCAGTATGAAATGAGCATGAGATTGTTTAACAGCCCGTACCAGGGGGTTTCAAGGCAGGATGCAGGGAAAATACTAAAGCTTCCGGGGGTTAATGGAATAAAAACCTCGGCGGGCATACGTGTGCGTGTAGTTGATGAGGACGGTGTAAAACGTAATGATAAATACTATGAGGATATAAATTCCCATGTAAAGGAATATTATGGATATGAATTAAGGGGGCATGACGGTACAGACCAGATTTATAAAACCATCCTGTCAGGCTATAATACAAGCGCATTAAAAGAATTGGAAAAATATGTGGTTTCTGGGGATTTTGATGCAGAAAATATAAAAGAAGATGAGATTATACTTGCAGTATTAAGTACAGATAATACAAAACAAAAAGATACCCCAGGCTGGTATAAAGATGGCAAAAGGCTTATGGACTATAAAGCAGGGGATAAAATAAAAATAAAATACCGTGCAGACTTTGATACAGATAATATCCAGTATGAAAAACTAGAAGATAAGGGGGAATATATTTATAAAACATATAAAATCGCAGCAGTTGTTTCATTTGAGTATATGTATGACTGCAACCGTACAGATGTATACCCTCACCTGCTTACAAGTGAACAGAATATACAGAAAATAGTGCCAGATGGATGTTACCAGTGTATTTATATTGATGCAGATAAAAATATGGGAGCGGAAGAACAAAAAGAGCTTGAAAAAGAACTTATAAACATAGGGGCAGGAAGTACAGAGGTATCAACGCGCAGCCTTATAAGCAATATTAAACAGAACGAAATGTTTTACCATAAGCAGATGGTCTATATATATGGTATTGCCATAATAGTATTTATACTTGTTTTAATAAATATGGCAAACAATTTAAGATACCGTATGTATTCCAGGACACGGGAAATCTGTATGCTAAGGGCTGTTGGAATGAGTGTTTCAATGGCAAGGGAAATATTTTTAATTGAAAATATAATTCTTGGCATAGTTTCAGTTATAGCCGCAGGCTTTTTTTCATACCCAGTATTACGTTATTTGTATAAAATATCAGATATGGAAGTATTTGGACATAAATTTTCATATAATTATACTGCGTTTATAACAATATCTGCTGCTACAATAGTATTGTGCATAATGCTTTCAGTGAATATAATAAAATCATGGAAAACAAGGCAGATAACCAGTGCAATGGTAAAAGCAGATTAAAACAACGGGGCTGGCAGTTTTACAACAATTACCAGCCCCGTTATATTTCCCTACTGCCCGGTTTTTTGTGCCAGTTCTTCCAGATACAGCCACCTGTCCATTTTTTCAGAAAGGTTATTGGCGGTTTCTTCTTTTTTTGCAGACAGTTCATTAAGTTTTACAAAATCATGTGAGTATTTTAAAATATCTTTTTCTATATCTTCCAGTTCACTTTCAAGTTTTGCAATGTCATCTTCTATAGTTTCATATTCCCTTTGTTCTTTATATGACATTTTCTTTTTCTTTTCCTGTCCGTCCTTCCAGTTATTACGGTTTATTATTTTAGTATTTTCCTGTGGCTTTGTGTCATCTTTTTTATCAATTCCTGCGTCAGTTACTGAAAGTTTTCTGCCGGAAGCATTGATATAATCAGTATACCCGCCTTCATACTGCCTTATTTCCCCGTTTCCTTCAAAGGCTAAAATTCTTGTGGCTATGCGGTCAAGAAAATATCTGTCATGTGAGATTGCTATTACAATGCCATCAAATGTATCAAGGTAATCTTCAAGTATTGCCAGTGTTGTTATATCAAGGTCATTAGTTGGTTCATCAAGCAAAAGCACATTTGGCGCTTCCATAAGTATCCTTAAAAGATAAAGCCTGCGTTTCTCACCACCTGAAAGCCTTCCAATAAGTGAATACTGCTGTTCTGGCAGGAAAAGGAAGCGTTCAAGCATTATGGATGCACTAACTGTTCCATCAGTTGTCTTTATAACCTCACCGCCTTCGCGTATATAGTCAATAACACGCATGGAGTCATCAAGTGATTCATTTTCCTGTGAAAAATAACTAATTTTTACAGTCTGCCCTATAGTAACTTCCCCGTTATCAGGCATTAAATTTCCTGATATAATATTCATAAGCGTGGATTTACCACAGCCATTAGCACCAGTTATCCCGGTACGGCTGCCACGCAGGAATATATAAGTAAAATCTTTTATTACAATATTTCCATTAAAAGATTTATTGATATCTTTTAGTTCTATTGTAGTTTTACCAAGCCTTGAAGATACAGAACTTATCTGTGCAGTAGCATCAGTTACAGGTGCTTTAGCATCACGCAGTGCCTCATAACGGGCAATATGTGCTTTCTGTTTAGTAGAACGTGCCCTTGCACCACGCTGTATCCAGGCAATTTCAGTACGCAGTATGCTCTGGCGCTTTCTTTCAGTTGCACGTTCTATTTCTTCACGTTCGGCCTTTCTTTCAATAAAGCCAAGATAATTACAGTTATAGTTGTATAACTTGCCTTTGTCGATTTCAACTATCCGGTTTGTTACACTGTCAAGAAAATAACGGTCATGTGTAACCATTATAAGTGCACCACGGTAATTCTTAAGATATTCCTCAAGCCATTCTGCCATTGCCCCGTCAAGGTGGTTGGTAGGCTCATCAAGTATAAGGATATCCGCAGGCGTAAGAAGGGTACGTACAAGGGCAATCCTTTTCCGTTGCCCTCCTGAAAGGGTTTCTATATCCTGTAGCAAATCTTTAATGCCAAGCTTTCCAAGCAGGCTTTTTGCCTGTGGGATAAAATCAGGCTGTTCACCAGAAATATCATTTTTTAAGGGAAGGGCAGCATCAAGCACAGATAACCCCTTGCCAAATAAAGGGTTTTGTGGAAGATAGCCCATGCGCAGGTTCTTTGCAGTAGTAACACTGCCCTGGTCCGGCTCAGTAATACCAGCAATTATTTTTAAAAGGGTAGACTTTCCAGTTCCATTTATGCCAATAATGCCAGCTTTTTCATTTTCATCCAGGTAAAAAGAAGCATCATCAAAAAGAAGACGTCCAGTATATGTATGTGTAAGATGTTCTACGTTAACCAGGTTCATAAAAATCCTCCATATAAAACATTAAATAATTATAATTGTTGCCACACTGGTTATTATTATACTTTATTTACAGGGAAACAACAACCATTGCCAGAAATATAAAATTAAAACTGGCTGAAAAAAACTCTAAACATTAGTTAAGTTATATGTTATACTCTATTATAGTACGTGTTAAAACCATGGAGGGCTGATATGGAAGGGAAACATGCAGTATACAGACGTAAGATGAATTATTATGAAACAGACCAGATGGGTATAATACACCATTCAAATTATATAAGGCTTTTTGAAGAAGCAAGGCTTGACATGATGGATAAAGAAGGAATAAGCTATAAAAGCATAGAGGAAATGGGAATTATTATACCAGTCATGTCGGCAGAATGCCATTATCTTGTACCATTGTATTACAATGACAGTATTGAAGTACACTCACAGGTTACAAAGTTTGATGGCATAAAAATGGAGCTTTCTTATGAAATATATAAAGAAGGCGGAAGCAGGGTGTGCACAAAGGGTCATACAGGGCACTGCTTCCTGGATAAAAATATGAAGCCGTTCAGGATGAAGAAACTTTATCCTGTCTTATATAACAAGTTTAAAGAACTGGTTGTACCAGGAAATAATATATTAAAAACAGGGAAAGGAAATTAATAAAATGAAGAAAAAGCTGATTACTGTTCTTATTACCAGTATTATAATGATAGCAGCTGCAGGGGCTTTTCTATGGAAAATGAATGATATGTCCAGTAAAATAGAAAAGCAGGAAGAAGCTTTGCTTGATGAAGAAAGGGATTTGCAGAGGTACCAGGGCACAAAAGCTGCTGAAACTGTAAAAGAACAGGATGTAATTCCCCTTTATATGTCGGGTGGTAATAAAAATGTTGTAACTATTGATTACCAGTCAAAAAGTGATATTTATGATGTAAACAATTCTACAAAGGCAGAGGACACGCTTACTGATATTAAGGGAAGGGCAGGGAAGTATACCCCTGCTTCCGCATTATGGGCATATAACCCATATGGTACAAATGATAATTCATTATATTTATATTTTAATACAAATGGAAAATGTTATTGCCGTTATACAATTTCAGTAAAAGATAAAAATATACCAGATTTCATACGTACACCAGTGAATAATTTATCAGGCGGTGTTTCAAAGGAACATGAATACCAGTTAACCGGGCTTGTCCCAGGCAAGACCAATTATATTATAATAAAGCTTTATAATGGAAGTGATGAACTTTCAGATTCTTTTACATATAAAATTGATATGCCAGAAAGTGAAATGGGTGCACAGACTGTTATCCAGAGCGATGACAGGCGTGGCATGACTAAACTTAGCAATGGGCTTTACACTGTATTTGCAGATGGCAAAAGCAAAAAAGTACGTACTACACGTATTGTTACCAGGAAGGTCCAGAGGAATGGCAGGGAAGTTACAAGGCGTGTAAAGAAAAATACCTTAAAGCGTGTTAAAAGCTATGCAATATTATTATATGATAATTCAGGTGTTTTAAGGGGAGAAATCCCGCTGGACGGGTACTGTGGCAGGAATATCCAGACAATATATGACGGGATAGCGTATGCCTGTGCAGACAATAAAATTGCACTTGTAAACGCCCTTGGGCAGGTTACAAAGGTTTACAGGCTGAATGGCTATAAGCAGAGTGGTGAGTTTGCATATGATGGCTTTGGAAACCTATATATTATAGCTACACCAGAAAGAAAAGAATCTGTTAAAAACAGCTGTATAATCAAGCTTGAGCTTGAGAGTGGCAAGTCAAGTGTTGCACTTGATATGAATACGTTTATGCCAGCTGTGTATAGAAATGCTGTTAAAAAGGCAAATAAGAATAATCCAGACTGGATAGATTTAAATTCAGTACAGGTAACAGGCACAAACCAGCTTCTTTTAAGTTCACGGGCGCTTTCAAGCATAATTAAAGCAAATAATGTAAACAGCCTTATGCCAAAGGTGGATTATATTATTTCTGATAAAAGCATATGGGATGATTATAAAAAGCTTAAAAAGAGGGTGTTAGATAAGGCAACAAGTGCTAGTGGTGATACCACTCCTGCACCTGCAGGAACCCAGTCTGCAAGCCCGGTACCAGGCAGCCAGGAAGAGGAGCATGAACTTTTTGCTTCACAGGCAGGGCAGAATGCAATGGTTTATGAAAGACCATCATCACTTGCAGAAGGGCAGTATTATTTAACAATGCTTAATAATAATTCTGGAACAGGGGCAATTAACAATAACAAGTCATATTATTACCAATATCTTGTGGATGAAACAACAAGGACATATATGCGTACAGAAACAAAAGGATTTGACAAAACAAGGGATGAAGGCAATGTTACAAAGACAGATAATGTATATATATATTGCAATGCCGGTAATAATAAATTTATTGAAACAGATATGTCAGGAAGGGTTATTAAAGAATTTTCTGTAAAACAGGATTTATACAGGGTATATAAATATGACTGGAAAGGTTTTTGGTTTAAATAGACATTTATTTTTGGTAAACAGTTGACCAGCTTTTTAAAAGGTTGTATAATATTTTAATATAATGTAAATGTAATTGTCCGGAATTTCTGATAACCGGGTTCTGGAGATTTACTTAATAAATTTTTAGGAGGATAAGATATGAAACTTTTTATTGACACAGCCAAAATTGAGGACATTAAGAAAGCAAATGAAATGGGTGTTATCTGTGGTGTTACAACAAACCCTTCTTTAATTGCAAAAGAGGGCGGAAGAAGCCAGGAAGAAGTTTTAAAGGAAATAGCATCTATTGTTGACGGGCCAATCAGTGGTGAAGTTAAGGCAACAACTGTCGACGCAGAAGGCATGATTGCAGAGGGGCGTGAAATTGCAAAACTCCATCCAAACATGGTAGTTAAAATCCCTATGACTGTAGAAGGCTTAAAAGCTACAAAAGTTCTTTCAAGTGAAGGGATTAAGTGTAATGTAACACTTATCTTTACTGCTAACCAGGCACTTCTTGCAGCAAGGGCAGGCGCTGCATATGTATCACCATTCCTTGGACGCCTTGACGACATTTCAGTAACAGGTGTTGACCTTATCAGGACAATTACAGAGATTTTTGATAACTATGGAATTGAAACAGAGATTATTGCTGCAAGTGTCCGCAATCCAATCCATGTTACAGACTGTGCACTCGCAGGTGCAGACATTGCAACAATCCCTTATTCTGTAATTGAGCAGATGACAAAGCACCCTCTTACAACAGAAGGTATTGCAAAGTTCCAGAAGGATTATATTGCTGTATTTGGAGAGTAATTCCAGAGGATATACATATTTAATTTCATTTAGAAAGGAAAGAATTATGGATACTTTAGCATTAAAAAGAACTGCCAATGAAATACGTAAAGGAATAGTTACAGCAGTGCATAGTGCAAAATCAGGCCATCCAGGTGGTTCCCTGTCCGCAGCAGATATTTTAACATACCTCTATTTTGAGGAGATGAATATTGACCCAAAAGACCCTAAGAAAGCTGACAGGGACAGGTTTGTATTATCCAAAGGGCATATAGCACCAGGACTGTATTCTACACTTGCCAACAGGGGTTTTTTCCCAGTTGAGGATTTACCAACACTGCGCCATACGGGTTCATACCTGCAAGGGCATCCTGACATGAAGCATATTCCAGGCGTAGATATGTCAAGCGGTTCTTTAGGACAAGGTATATCAGCAGCAGTAGGTATGGCTCTTTCTGGCAAGCTTGACAATGCTTCATACCGTGTATATACAATTCTCGGTGATGGCGAACTCCAGGAAGGCCAGGTATGGGAAGCTTCCATGTTTGCAGGGGCAAAGAAACTTGATAACCTTGTAGTAATTGTAGACAACAACGGCCTCCAGATTGACGGCAAGATTGAGGATGTCTGCTCTCCTTATCCAATTGCTGATAAGTTTAAAGCATTTAATTTTAATGTAATTGAAATTGATGCACATGACTTTGAACAGATTGGTTCTGCATTTAATAAAGCAAAAGAAACTAAAGGCATGCCAACAGCTATTATTGCTAAGAGCACAAAGGGCAAGGGCGTATCATTTATGGAGAACCAGGCAAGCTGGCATGGTACTGCACCAAATGATGAACAGTATGCCCAGGCAATGGCAGATTTAGAGAAAATCAGTGAAAGCTTGAAATAAGCAGATAGGACTTTCTGTTAAGTAAATAGTTTTATACTTAAACATATATAAAAGTGGACAAATGTGTTATTAAAATTCTTTTATATGTGG
>DKYP01000112.1:30791-43034 GCA_002499945.1 Lachnoclostridium sp. UBA7097 | reverse complement strand
AATATGGGAAAATGGAATATAAATTATTAAAGATTTACATAATAAATTTACTTGGATTGATATTATGGAGGCGTTATGTATAAAAGTGATGTTGATAAGATAGTTAATGAACTGCTTGCAGAAGGATGGAATGGGAAGACACATAAGGATTTTGCAGAAAAGCTTGGATATGCTTATAGTTATGGCCAGATTGAACGTATAAGAGTGAGGTATCTGTATATAAGCGGGAAGATTAATAAAAATAATAAATAATATTCCTTGTTAATAAATATTTAGGTGAAATTTTCCATAATATGTGTTATCATAATTAGGAAATACTAAATATGATGAAAGGAATAGTTTATGAAAGATATTAAGAAAGCGCTGTTTATGAAGGAAGCAGCATCTAAAAAAGGACATAATATACTGGTTGAAATATGTATCGCTGTTCTTTTGTTTTTTATTGGCTCAGTTGCTATGGGATTTATACAGGTTCCTGCAATGATGGCATATCTTCTTAGTAATAAGGATTATATGTCAATGCTTATGACAGGACGGCTTGATACACAGAAGATGCTTTCTGTTATGTCTGATATGCCTGAATGGATTATGATAGTAATGCTTTTTGCAGAAATCCTTCTTACCCTTATAGTGTTATTTTATTGCAGGGTTTTTGAGAAGAGGAAGCTGTCAACACTTGGGTTTGTGAAAAAGGGAATGGTTAAACAATATGTTACAGGGCTTATTGCAGGGGCAGTAGTATTTTCAGTGGCATATCTTATATGTATAGTGACAGGAAGTGTAAAATGTGAAGGTATTGCAACAGATATTGTGCCATTGTATATTATTGGTTATTTTTTTGGCTACATTTTGCAGGGAATGGCAGAAGAAGTGTTTTGCAGGGGTTATCTTATGGTATCGCTGTCAAGGAGATACCATGTGACGCTGGCTGTAGTTGCAAGTTCAGTTTTTTTTGCATTTTTACATTCAGCCAACAGCGGTTTGTCACCACTTGCGTATATTAACCTGTTTTTATTCGGGGTATTTGCATCACTTCTTTTGCTTGATTTCGGAAATATATGGATAGCCGGGGCTTTCCACAGCATATGGAACTTTGTACAGGGGAATGTATATGGTGTGCAGGTAAGCGGTACGAGGGTATCTAATACTATACTGTCAACTTCTTATACAGATGGAAGGGAAATAATAAACGGTGGCAGCTTTGGAATGGAAGGAGGCCTTGCAGTTTCCATTGTATTTATGGCAGGAATTGCACTGCTTTCATACCATCTTTATAAGAAAGGTGATATAATTGATTTACAGGAAACTGGCGGGAACGGATACCAGGAGGACAATGATGCCGTTAATATTACAGATAGTAATAATGAAGATGCTGGTACTGATAACAATAATATTATTATAGACAGGGATGCCAATGTACTTGACAGTGACATTATTAAAAATAATAACCCTGGCTATAATGGTACAGATAGCACAGCTGCAGACGGCAGTGATGTACAAAGTACAACATTTAACCAGGATTATTTTAAAGATTAAACATAGCCTGGATACGGTGCTTATAAGTATGGAGTTTACGGAGCTTATTAAAGCCATTTGTGGCAATAAGCTCTCTTTCTTTATTATGTGTTAAGTAATATTTGGCTTTATGGACTAAATCATTAATTCCATCATAAACTACAAGGTCTTTGTTAATGTCAAAAAGTTCTTCAATGCATGGGCGGTAATCTGTCATAAGGAAACCGCCAGCGGATAAAATATCAAATACACGTAATGGAATGCCATTCTCAATATTTGGTATTGTCATATTCAGGTTTATCCTTGAGGCAGCAAATACTAATGGCATATCTGTGTGGTACCTGGCAGGAGGGTGGATAATGGTTTTATGTAAACCGTCTGTGCAGCTTGTGGTAAAGAGGTGCATACCTGCAATTTGTGACAGGGAATTTATTGCCTGCCTGCGCATAAGTGCAGCAGCTTTATATGAAAGTACGCTTGTGGCAAAGTAGAGTTTTAAATCTTCAGGGCTGCCATTCTCTTGTTTTAAGTCCATATACCTGCCTGCGCTTTCCATTATATCATCAGAAAGCATCAGGTTAATAATATTGCCGCCTGACACATTTAACTGTGCCTCAACTGCGGCATCCATATAGCCACAAAGGTATGGTGGAAGTGCATTAACCATTTCATCATAGCGGTTTTTATCATATAAATTCCCGACAAATGATATATCATAAAGATATTTTCCATCAGGATTTTTATTTTCATCCAGAAGCTTTTGTATGCGTACTGGTGCTCCTGCAAGCGGAAGGTATTTTACTGTATCTGTCCTGGCATCCCGGAAATATCCATATTCTTTCTGGTCAAATACATAAATTGTGTTTTCCGGGTTATGGACAGAGGGGTTGCGCATGCTTGCAAGTGGTGCGTCACATGTCCACGAAATATAATGTACATGGTATTTATGGCATATATTTGAAATAACGGTAAAGTAATTTACTGAAAAGACAGCGTTGTAACTGCCTGTTTCAAGATACTTTGCCAGTTCTGCTTCAAAAACAATGTCTTTTATATGGTTTGTAATGGGAAAAGCAAGGACATCTACAGAATGTCCCTGCTCTTTTAATTCATTAATTATATCATTATAAGGGAAAATATCCCATTTATACACTAAAACTTTCATAGACGCCCCTCCATATTAATCCCCCATGCCGCCTTCGGCGGCTCAAATAGCAAAACGAGTAAACTCGTTTGTGAAAAACGCCGTTTTCTGCGTTTTTCCAAGGTTGAAGTGTAATCCTTCTTAGGTTGCGTTTTTTGCAACATTAGAAGGATTTTTCAACCTATAATCCTTTATAAGCAGTAGAAAGCATAAGCTTAATACGGTTAAGCTGGTTTACCTCTGTTGCCCCTGGGTCATAATCTACAGCAACAATATTTGACTTAGGGAACTGGTGGCGCAGCTCTTTTATTACACCTTTGCCTACAACATGGTTCGGAAGGCAGCCAAAAGGCTGTGCACATACAATATTTGGTACACCTGAGTGTATAAGCTCTATCATTTCCCCGGTCAAAAACCATCCCTCGCCAGTCTGGTTTCCACATGAAACAACAGGGGATGCATATTCTGCAAGCTTTGCAACGGGTACAGGGGGCTCAAAACGGTGGCTTGCTTTTAGTGCATCACTTGCTGTTTTACGGTAGTATTCAATATATTTTATAATAAGGTTATTTAACATTGCGCCGGATTTCTTTTTGCCAAGGTACTCTGCTTTAAAATTCGCATTATATAAGCTGTACATAAAGAAATCAACCAGGTCAGGGCATACAGCTTCTGCGCCTTCTGCTTCAAGAAGCTCTACAAGGTGGTTATTGGCAAGCGGAAGGAACTTGACAAGGATTTCACCAACAATGCCTACACGCGGCTTTTTGATATCCAGAAGTTCCAGTTCATCAAACTCTTTAACAATCTGCCTTATATTATTCTTAAATTCCTTTTTATTTCCTTTAACCACCTGCCTTTTGGCTATGGAAAGCCACTTCTGGTGCAAGGCATCTGCCGAACCCTTTACCTTTTCATAAGGGCGGGTTTTATACAGCACACGCATAAATACATCACCATATATAAGTGCCTGTAGTGCATGGTGCGCCATTTTAAGGTTTATTTCAAGACCAGGGTTTTTCTCAATGCCTGCGCTCATGGAAATTACAGGAATATGCCCCATACCTGCATTTTCAAGGGCACGCCTGATAAAGCCTATATAGTTGGTGGCACGGCAGCCGCCGCCCGTCTGTGTAATTATTAATGCAACTTTGTTTAAATCATACCTGCCAGACATAAGTGCCTGCATAAACTGGCCCACAACAATTAATGAAGGATAACATGCATCATTATTTACATATTTTAAACCATAATCAATACATGAACTGTCTGATGGAAGGACTTCTATATTATAGCCGCATGAAGCAAGGGCGGGCTCTAATATATCAAAATGTATTGGGGACATTTGTGGTGTAAGTATAGTGTATTCCTTCCTCATTTCTTCTGTAAATATTACCCTGTGGTGTGCAGTATCTTTTTTTACAGGTTCAATATGTTTGCGCTTCCTGTCCTCAATGGCGGCAAGCAGCGAACGTATACGTATACGTGCTGCACCAAGGTTATTTACTTCATCTATCTTTAATACAGTATAAATCTTGTTCTGTTTTGTAAGTATGTCACTTACCTGGTCTGTTGTAACTGCATCAAGACCACAGCCAAAAGAGTTAAGCTGTATTAGGTCAAGGTCTTTCCTTGTAGCTGTAAATGATGCTGCTTTGTAAAGGCGGGAGTGGTACATCCACTGGTCCATTACAATGACCGGCCTGTCAACATTGCCAAGTTCTGATATGCTGTCTTCTGTAAGCACAGCCACGCCATATGATGTAATAAGTGCAGGAATCCCGTGGTTAATCTCCGGGTCAGTATGGTAAGGACGCCCTGCCAGTACAATTCCGTGGCAGTTATGTTCTTCCATATATTTAAGTGTTTCAACACCCTTAGCACTGATATCATCACGCACGGCCTGCATTTCCTTCCAGGCAGCAGCACAGGCACGTCTTGTATCGGCGGCAGGAATACCATTTTCCTCTGCAAAATAAACACTTAGGCGTTTTGTTATAATTTCTTCACTTTCAAATGATACAAAAGGGTTCTGGTAAATAATATCTGTATTATCCAGTTCATCCACATTATTCTTAATATTTTCACCATATGAAGTGACAATAGGGCAGTTGTAATGGTTGCCTGCCCCTTCTGCTTCAGGACGTTCATATGGCACACATGGATAGAAAATATACTTAAGCCCATGCTTTATAAGCCATGAAATATGGCCATGCGCAAGCTTTGCAGGATAACATTCTGATTCACTCGGGATGGATTCAATACCAAGTTCATATATCTTCCTGCTGGATTCAGGTGAAAGGACCACCCTGTAGCCAAGCTCTGTAAAAAATGTAAACCAGAACGGGTAATTTTCATACATATTCAGTACACGTGGAATCCCTACAGTCCCACGTACTGCCATTTCTTCATCTAAAGGCGTGTAATGCGCAAATACCCTTTTAAGTTTGTATTCAAAGAGATTTGGTATATCTGAATTTTTCTTTTCTTTCCCAAGGCCTCTTTCACAGCGGTTTCCTGATATAAACTGCCTTCCGCCGGTAAACCTGTTAATAGTAAGAAGGCAGTGGTTTGTACAGCCTTTACAGCGTGCCATGCTTGTTTCAAACTTCAGCTCATTTATCTCTTTAATAGAAAGCATTGTGCTTTTCTGTCCTGTATAGCGTTCACGTGCAATTAATGCTGCACCAAATGCTCCCATAATACCTGCGATATCAGGACGTACAGCCTTACAGCCTGATATACGTTCAAAACTCCTGAGTACGGCATCATTATAAAAAGTGCCGCCCTGTACAACAACTTTTTTGCCCAAATCTTTTGGGTCAGTAAGCTTTATTACTTTAAGAAGGGCATTTTTAATAACAGAGTATGCAAGCCCTGCTGAAATATCTTCAACAGTTGCACCTTCCTTCTGTGCCTGTTTTACCTTAGAATTCATAAAAACAGTGCATCTTGAACCAAGGTCAATAGGATTCTTTGCAAAAAGTGCAATCTTTGCAAAATCTGCAACACCATAGTTAAGTGACTTGGCAAATGTTTCAATAAATGAACCACAGCCGGAAGAACATGCTTCATTAAGCTGTACCTTGTCTACAGAGTTATTTTTAATTTTAATGCACTTCATATCCTGGCCGCCAATATCAAGTATGCAGTCTACTTCTGGCTCAAAGAAAGCAGCCGCCGTATAATGTGCAACAGTTTCAACCTCACCTTCATCAAGGAGAAGGGCTGATTTAAGAAGCGCCTCACCATACCCTGTAGAGCATGAACGCACAATCCTGGCACCTTCTGGCATAAGTGAATAAATTTCTTTAATTGCCTTAAGTGTAGTTTTTAGCGGGCTTCCATCATTACTATTATAAAAGGAATAAAGGAGGGTTCCTTCTTCATCAATTACAGCTGCCTTGGTAGTAGTGGAACCAGCATCAATCCCAAGAAAAAGATTGCCTTTACATTTGCCAAAGTCCCCCTTTTTAACATTATTTTCAGAATGTTTTCCTAAAAACTGTTTATATTCCTCCTCATCATTGAAAAGTGGTTCAAGCCTTGTTACTTCAAACTCCATTTCAATCTTTCTGGAAAGTTCTTCACAAAGCTTGCCAAGGGTAGTGCGCACCTCTTTATCTGGATTCATGGCAGCGCCTGACGCTGCAAAAAGGTGTGAGTGTTCCGGTGCAATAACCTGGCTGTCCTTAAGTCCCAGGGTGCGTATAAATGCTTTCTTAAGTTCTGTAAGGAAGTGGAGAGGACCGCCAAGAAATGCTACATTGCCACGTATTGGCTTGCCACATGCAAGGCCGCTTATAGTCTGGTTGACAACTGCCTGGAGTATTGATGCAGACAAGTCTTCCTTTGTTGCACCTTCATTAATAAGAGGCTGTATATCGGATTTAGCAAAAACGCCACAGCGTGCAGCAATAGGATATAAGGCCTCATAATTTTTAGCATATTCATTTAATCCGCTGGCATCAGTTTTAAGAAGGGTTGCCATCTGGTCTATAAAAGAACCAGTACCGCCGGCACATATCCCGTTCATACGCTGGTCAATGCCGCCAGTGAAATATATAATCTTGGCATCTTCACCGCCAAGCTCTATTGCAACATCTGTCTGGGGTGCAAAATCTTTTAATGAAGTGGCGACAGCAACCACTTCTTGTACAAAAGGTATCCCTAAATGCTTTGAAAGGGTTAATCCCCCGGAACCTGTAATAACTGGGGACAGCGGTATGTCGCCAAGGCTGTCAAAGGCTTTTTGTATAATTGCTGCCAGGGTTTCCTGTATATTGGCAAAATGCCTCTGGTAATCGGAAAATAAAATATTGAAGTCTTTATCTAAAACAGCTATTTTTACAGTAGTGGAACCAATATCAATTCCAAGAGTATTATAATCTGGTTTCATAATATACCTCTTTCTAAGGATGCTTGTATTTATATAGTTTGTCTGGGTTTATGGCATCCGCAAATTGTAACAGGTTTAGTCACAAAACTTCATATTGCCTTATTATATGACAAACTTTTATTTAATGCAAGATGAAAAGTTTTGGTATGTATGGCAACACATAAAAGAAAAACACAAATGCACTATTTGGGCTGGTGTGAATATATTGTAATACAGACTGCTTTTGATTTAGTGAAGTGAGGTAGAGTTATGAATTATGAGTATTGTAATGGTATGACACATACGGTTAAGCAGGGGGAAACTCTTTACAGCTTAAGCAGGCAGTATAATGTACCTCTTGCTATTATATTACGTGCCAATCCATATATTGATGTCTATAATCTGCAAATTGGTGATACAATCTGTATTCCAGTTAAGAATCCAGGGCAGCAGGGAGGTGGCAGCTGCGTGGACTGTGGCGGCATGGTGGTTATGCCAGGGCATTGCAGGGATGATGACGACGATGATGATGACAGGGACGATGATGATAAGGATGACAGGAATGACGGCGATGATGATAATGACAGAAACGGCGGGGATAACAGAGGTATGGGCATGAGGATAAATATGGATATACCTGGAGAGGGCAGCCCTGCGCAGGCGGCAGTAAATGGAATGCAGGATAATGCCATGAATAGCATGTACCCTATGGGCAATATGGCTGGTGATGATGGTACAAGGCAGGAAAGCATGTGGATAAAGTATGTTGCACAGGCTGGTGATACATTGCAGGATATTTTAGACCGTTCCGAATGTACTTTAGATATGTTCTGGGAGAAGAACCAGCCTGATAAAATGTATATGCTGCCAGGTGTTGCGTATTTTATTTTGGAAAACAGTGCAGATTAGGTTTGACAAAGGTTATTGCTATTACTATAATTATGGCATACTGGTTTTTTGTGCCAGTATGCCATCTGGAGAAGCAAGGCATACAAAATGCGCATGTTATGCCTTTTGTTATAATTTCAAAGTTTTGCGCAGGAATGGAGAGTTTTATGGACAAGTTTATAAATAAGCTGGAAAGAAAGTTTGGAAAGTATGCTATACCTGATTTGATAAAGTATGTTATTGTTCTTTATTGTGCAGGTGCAGCTATTGGAATGTTAAACCCTGGTATTTATTATTCGTATCTGTGCCTTGATATGGGGGCTGTGTTCCATGGGCAGATATGGAGGCTTTTTACTTTCCTTATTGAGCCTTATGGCTTCTCAAGAGGTCTTGGTATGTTATTAAGCATACTGTTTTTTGCTATACAGGTACATTTGTTTTTCCTTTTTGGAAGGTCTTTGGAACAGGCATGGGGGACTTTCAGGTTTAATTTATATTTCTTCTCCGGGTATATATTAAATATTCTGGCAGCATTGCTTTTGTACCTGTCACCAATGCACCTGGAGGTTTATTATTCAGGTTTCCAGTATATATACTGGTCCATGTTCTTTGCGTTTGCGGTAATAAACGGGGACATGCAGTTTTTGCTTTATTTTGTGATACCTATAAAGGTAAAATGGCTTGCAATACTTGACGGGGTTTATATGCTTTACCAGGTAGCAAGTAATCTTTTCCATGGGATACAGTCCCTGGTATATGGTTATCCAAGGGAGTATGCTGCGCTGTATATAAGCAGTGCTGTGGCAATAGTGGTTGCACTTGCCAACTTCCTGGTATTTTTCTTCTCAACACGTAATTATAAGCGTATATCGCCAAAAGATATACACCGCAGAAGGGATTTCAGGAGACAGACGCAGCAGAATACAGGTGCGCCAAGACACCGCTGTGCTGTGTGTGGAAGGACGGAATTTGATAATGAAAACCTTGATTTCAGGTTCTGTTCTAAATGTGAAGGGAATTTTGAATACTGTTCAGACCATCTTTTCACGCACCAGCATGTGAAGAAGTTTATGTAAATTATAGATTGGAGAATTTTTTGGCATGTTAAATATGAGTTTTATTGCTATTTTAGGGATTATAGGCATGTATGCCTGTTATAAGCCGGTGTGCGGGTATTTAAGGCAGGCTGGCGGTAAGGCGCCTGGCAGGATGGGAAATGCCGGCGCAGTACAGGATAAGGATAAAAGTATTGGCTTTTCTGTTTTTATGATTATTTTTGCAGCAGCGCTTCTTGCAAGGCTGGTAATAGCTATGCTGCACAGGGGGTATGAAACGGATATTAACTGCTTTATATCCTGGAGTGACATGGTATTTAATGATGGTTTCGGGGCATTTTATAAGTCTGAAAGTTTTACGGACTACCCGCCTGGATATATGTATATTTTATATGTTATAGGTGCCCTGCGTTCGCTTTTTAAAATAGCATGGGATTCCCCGGCCAGCACACTTATGGTTAAGCTGCCGGCAATTATTGCTGACATGGCTTCCGGGTGGCTTATATACCATGTTGCTTCAAGACGCCTGAAAGAAACCGGCGCAGCGCTTCTGGCTGCTGTGTATTTGTTCTGCCCTGCTGTTATACTGGATAGTGCAGTATGGGGACAGACTGATGCTGTATTTACATTGTGTGTAGCACTTATGTGCTATCTTGTAACTGAAAATAAACTTATACCATCTTATTTTGTATTTGCAATAGGAATATTAATTAAACCACAGACGCTTATATTTACACCTGTACTTATATGTGGGATAATTGACCATGTATTTTTAGAGGATTTTAACTGGAACAAGTTTTTGAAAAACCTGGGATTTGGTGTTGCCGCAATACTTTTAATGGGGCTTTTAATGATGCCTTATGGCTTTAGTGATGCGCTTTCACAATATACAGAAACACTTGGTTCTTATGAATACGCTTCTGTTAATGCCTATAATATCTGGGCACTTATGGGGCTTAACTGGGCGGGGCAGGACGGCTATCTTATAGGGCTTACGTATAAGACATGGGGTATGCTTGCAATTATACTTACAGTTGTGGCTTCAATAATTATAAGCCTGCGCTGTAAGAAAAGTTCTTCAAAGTATTATTTTATTGGGGCTTTTATTGTTACATGTGTATTTATGTTTTCAGTGCGTATGCATGAAAGATATATTTTCCCGGCAATGCTTCTGCTAATAATGTGCTACAGTGTAAGGCAGCGCAAGGAAATATATATACTTTATACTATTTTGTCTGCAATGGCATTTTATAATATTGTACATGTACTGTTCTTTTATGACCCTAATAATTTTAACAGGCTTGAACCGGCAACTATATGGATTTCTGCTGGAATGTTGGCTGCTGTGGCATATATGTTTTATGTTACAGGCAAGTATTACTGGAATTATACGCCAGAGGAAAATGAGCAGAAGGAGATTGCTGCATGGGTAAAGGCAGGAAGTACAAGGAAAGAAAAGCGGGAGGTGAATAAAAACCCGGTACATGCTTCTTTTGTAAATGCCAGAATGGAAAAGACAGATTATATTGCCATGTTTATTATTATGGCAGTATATGCAGTTATAGCATTTATGCGCCTTGGATATATGGAAGCGCCAGAAACTGGCTATTCTGTTATTAAGGACGGGGAGATATTCCTTGATATGGGGCAGGAAACGGCTATAACAGATATGTGGGATTTCCTTGGTTATAAAAATAACCCAAAGTATTATGTGCAATATTCGGCTGATGGCAATAACTGGACAACGCTTTGTGGTGAGGGTTCAGAGTGGGATGCAGGTTCTGTCTTTGCATGGAACCAGAAAGAACTTGGTATAACGGCAAGATATATAAAGATTTCAATAGCAGCGGATAACTGGGAGGACAGCATACATGAACTTGTATTTATAGATGATACAGGAAAACAGGTGCTTCCGGTTAATTATGAAGAATATTCTGTGCTTTTTGATGAGCAGGATATGTTTGAGGGAAGGAAAAGTAATTTAAACAGCACTTATTTTGATGAGATTTACCATGCAAGGACAGCATATGAAATGATACAGGGGCTGTACTGTTATGAGAATACACACCCGCCTCTTGGCAAGATTTTTATAGCATGTGGCGTGCTTATGTTTGGCATGAACCCGTTTGGCTGGAGGTTTGCAGGTACATTATTTGGCGTGCTTATGGTTCCTGCCATATACAACCTGTCTAAAAAGATTTTTAAAGAAACATGGATTTCAATAGTTACAACGCTTCTGTTTACATTTGATTTTATGCACTTTGTACAGACACGTATTGCGACTATTGATGTATTTGTTACGTTATTTATAATACTTTCATATTATTTTATGTACTGCTATACAAGATACAGTTTTTATGATACAGACCTTAAAAAGATGTTTATACCACTCGGGCTTTGTGGTATAACTATGGGGCTTGGCTGGGCAAGCAAATGGACAGGCATTTATTCGTCAGCAGGGCTTTGTATAATATTCTTTGCAGTGATGGCACAAAGGTTCAGGGAATATATATATGCCTGCAATTATCCAAAAGGAAGTACAGAAGGTATAGAGCACAGGTATATTGTGGAGAACTTCCATAAGAAATTTTTTAAAACAATTGGCTTCTGTTGTATTTTCTTTATAGTAGTACCTGTGGTAATATATTTATTGTCATATATACCATTTAATGATGGTACTGACAGAGGATTTCTTGAAAAGGTAATAGAAGCACAGAAAACAATGTTTAATTACCACTCACAGCTTACAGACGGACATGATTATTCATCAAAATGGTACCAGTGGCCAATAATGTACCGCCCTATGTGGTATTATGACGGGACTGTTTCTGAAACAATACGGGAGGGTATAAGTGCATTTGGCAACCCGCTTGTGTGGTGGGCAGGAATACCAGCATTTATATATATGCTATACCTGGTTTGTAAAGAAAGGGATACAAAAGCTGCTTTCCTGTCAATAGGGTATTTATCACAGTATGTGCCATGGTTCTTTGTAAAAAGGACAGTATTTATATACCACTATTTCCCAAGTGTGCCATTTATAACAGTTATGCTTGGATATAGTTTTTACAGGGTTGTAAAGAAACACCCGCAGATGAAAAGGGCAGTATATGTCTATGTGGCACTTGCCATAGGGCTGTTTATTCTTTTCTATCCTGTACTTGCAGGAAAAGGAATAAGCAAGGAATTTGCAGTGAGGTGGCTTAAATGGTTTGACAGCTGGGTGCTTCTCCATACCTGGTGATAAATTTAAGAGGGGGATT